>CAZFPH010000026.1:0-11096 GCA_964520955.1 uncultured Lachnospiraceae bacterium | reverse complement strand
CTTTTCAATTTCGGAAATATCCTGTATTTTTTCTGCAAAATCTGCAGTTACATAAGTGGAAGAAACGTCGTATTTATAAACGCCGTACAAATCATTATTTGTACTGTAATTTAAGGTGTCAGAAATTCCAAATCCGCACAAAAGCAGTGCTGTACAACCTGCAATACCTATCGTTGCCATAATTGTTCTAAGTGGTTTAACCTTAATGTTCCTAAATGCCATTTTTAATGGGATTGGCAATTTTTTTGCAGATTTTCTTGCGGAATTTTTGAATTTAATATTGACCGCTGGTTTCAAACACTCAATTGGCTTTTTGTGTAATATTTTGTGGCAAGTAATAAATGCAACTAGATATCCAATGAGCACCATACCAACAAGCACTGCAAGTACCCACCAAGGGTAATATAACCTCACATAATCTTTTGGTATGCTATACACCAAATCGTATTTTATAAACATAATATTTGGAATAACCAGTGGACCAAGAATTAATCCAAGTACCGAGCCAATTCCACAAAGAACTCCGCCATAAGCCGAGTAATGCCTTAGTATTTTTTTATCTTGAATACCAACTGATTTAAGCGTTCCAATCTTGCTTCTTTCCTGCAAAATAAGTTGATCAATTGTTGTAATAATCACAAGAATTGAAACAACCAAAAATATAATTGGAAAGACTAAAATCATTTTTTTGGATTGATTGATTTCTGAATTTAAAAGCACAACAGACTCAACTGAACTTCTGTCGGCAATAAGTAATAACTCACTATCAGATGTAGCGTAATATTCTTCAATTGATTTTTTTGAGCCATCTATGTCATCTGTTTTAACCAACACTTGGTTGTATGGAATTTCATCTAAAATAATCCCTAAATTGTAAATTTTCTTATTTAATTCTTCCAAAAATACATTTTCATCAATAAATACTGGTGACGAACTATAGGTATCTGCACACTCGTCTAAGCTCATTGTTCCAGTTATTCTAAATTCGAGTTCAATGATGCTATTAAGGTATTCAAATGAAAATTTCAAATTATCAATACCAATAACTATATCTTTATTTTCTTGAACATTTTTATCAATCAAGCACCCTTTCATTCCGCTTTCAATGTAAGGCGTTGAGATTTTTCCTTTAGACACATAAATTTTGGTGCTAGATTCTGTTGAACCAGCCATTTCAGAGGTCGTCTGAATATATAACCTCTTGTCGTAACTAATGTTATTTTTGGTGTAAAATTCCTCGTCTTTTGAGGTAACTTTGTCAGTGTAAACCCAAAGGTCAGCGAGGTTTGTTTCAGTGAAATATTTATCCACCGAGCGGTCGAGAGTTTCAGAATTCACAATAAATCCCGAAAGAAGCATTGTGCATAAGAAAACTATAACAATAACCGAAAGAAATTGTTTAAAATTAGACTTTATATTTCTTGTTAATAGTTTTCTAAATAATTTTTTCACTAAAGTTCAATGTCCTCAATAGATTTTGGATTTTTGTTTTTAATATCGCTAACAACCTTGCCGTCAGAAAGTTTGATGACACGGTCTGCAACTTCAGCAATCGCCGAATTGTGTGTTACCACAACAACAATCTTATCTTTGTTTTTATTTATATCCTGAAGAAGTTTGATTATTTTTTTGCCTGTTTTGCTATCCAGTGCACCAGTAGGCTCATCGCAAAGCAATATCTTTGGATTTTTAACCAAAGCCCTCGCAATAGACACCCTCTGTTGTTCACCGCCAGATAATTGTGATGGAAAGTTATCTTGCCTCTTTTCAAGACCAACCGCTTTTAGTGCGTCAACAGCAAGCATTTGCCCAGGAAGTTCTGAAAGTTCTACATTTTCAAGTGCTGTGAGGTTCGGCATAAGGTTATAAAATTGAAAAATAAATCCAACCACCCTTCTCCTATACTCAGCAAACATTTTTTCAGAAACTTCTGTAATATCAACACCTGCAATGTTAATCGAACCAGCAGTAACAGTATCCATTCCACCAATAAGGTTCAAAAGCGTTGACTTACCGCTTCCACTAGCTCCGAGAATAACAACAAATTCACCAGTAAAAAGTTGTAGTGAAACATTATCAAGGGCCTTAACTTGGTTTTGTTCACCGTAAAACTTAGACACCTTTGTAAGTGTAAGTGCCCCAACATATCTCTCATCAAAAATGACTTCTTCTTTTCTCATAAAAACCTCTAGCAATATTATATTATTTAAAAATAAAAAAGTAAATAAATTGAACGCACAAAAAAATACCCTGTGCAGGATATTCAAATTAATTATGCATAAAATTTATAAACGCCGGAATTATCAAAGGTCATCAGCATCTTGCACAGGTTTTCCAAAGTCATTTGGCACACCTGTATAACTGCCAAGTGGGTCAAAATCAAATTGTTCATCGTCTATAGTGTTTCTATCGCGTAATTTTTCTTCATTTTTTCTAGATTTTTTCATAATTTCCCCTCAACTTTATTTTGAGCTATTTTAGTTAAAATTATTTGACTAATATCAATATATTTTCTAAAATATTCGTATAGGTGGAAATATGGATAAAATAGTTTTCAATAGGTCTAGTTTTTTTGGAACAGACTGCATTTATCAAATGGACGAAGAAATCAAAAATCGCCATTTCAAAAAAGCATTTATTATAACTGATAATGGACTGATTGGTTGTGGAATTTATCAAAAAGTTACAGATAACCTTGTCAAAAACAAAATCCCATCAGTAATGTTTTCTGATATTACCCCTGACCCAACCGTTAGAGATGTTAAAAATGCATACAACGAACTCAAAAGGTCTGGTGCTGACTTTATACTCGCAATTGGCGGTGGTAGTCCAATTGACACAGCAAAAGCTGTTTCCGTTATTGCAACCAACCCAAAATATGCTGATGTTGTATCACTTAAGGGTCACAAAGACGACTTAAACGTTCCTATGCCTGTTTTTGCTGTTCCAACAACTGCAGGAAGTGCATCAGAAGTTTCAAAAAGTTTCGTTATCACTGACGAAGTATCAAAAAAGAAAATCGTTTGTTTTAACGACAAGGTTCTCCCTGTTGAGAGTTTTGTTGACGCTGCACTTATGACAACAATGCCAGATATTATCACACTAAGTTCTGGTTTTGACGCTCTCACCCACGCAATTGAAAGCCTTGTTTCAAACAAGGCAAATATCTTCACAAAAACTCTTGCGAAGGAAGCCATCAAATTAATTGTCGAGAACCTACCAAAATGCTACGATAATCCAGATGATTTAGATGCTCGTGAAAAAATGGCTTATGCTGAATATATGGCTGGTCTTTCATACTCAAATTCAGGTCTTGGCATTTGCCACTCAATTGCACACGCCGTTGGCGGTAAATTCGCCATTCAACACGGAATTGCTCTAGCCCTCACACTTCCAGCAGTTTTAAAATTCAATATGTATTCTGATTCAGCTGAAGAATATAAATATATTTGTGAAGCATTTGGCGTTAAAACAATTCCAAATAAAAAGGACGAATACTGCAGACTTGCAATAAAGGAAGTTGAAAAGTTTAGAAACGACTTCAATGTTCCTAAAAAACTTTCAGATTACGGCGTAAAGGAAGAGGACCTCGATATTTTGGCAGTCAATTCATTTGAAGACGCCTGCACAGCAAGCAATCCTCGTGAAGCAACAATGACGGATATCTATATGCTTCTAAAAAAATTACTTTAACAAAAAAACTAGCAGAAATGTGCTAGTTTTTTATTTTGTAACTTTTTGTGCGAGGTATTTCAAAATTTAATTGAATTTATAAAAAAATATTATATAATATTGGTATGCTCCACTAGCTCAATTGGATAGAGTGCCCGGCTTCGAACCGGTTGGTTGGGGGTTCAAGTCCTCCGTGGAGCACCAACATAACAACAAAAAGACAGCCTAAAACTGTCTTTTTTGTTTATTATTACGCACCGAGTTCTTTTGACTCTTTCTTTTTCTTTGCTTTTTCTGCTACAACACCAACACCAGCAATTCCAGCACCAATTGCAGTACCTGCTGCAAATGTTGGCACGCCTTTTTTGAACATTGTGTCAACCATCTCTTGTGATTCTTGATAACTTTTTACAATTGAAGCAAGTTCTTCATCGCTAGCAGTTTTTGAGTATTCAATAACACCTTCAATAGTTTTCAAATTGTTTACAGCCTCGTTATATTCCTCAACACTGATTTTTCCTGCTGTGAGTTCGTCAACCAATCTGTATTGCTCATCGCGAATTGCAAGCTGATAATCTTCACTTGCAAAGATAGTCTCGGCAGTGTGATTCATAGATAAATTTGAAACAACTTCTGAAGCACCACCCATAAGAGTTGCCATTAAAACCATACCAAGAGTTATTCCGCCAAACATAAGTCCTGCTTCTGTTAGACCTTCAGCAAAACTCGTCTTTTTGTTTTCTTTCATTTCTTCATTTTTGATAACGTTTTCCATACTCCACACCCCACTTTCACTATATTACAAAAAGTATAACATAGCACCTCCCGCATTTTAAGGGTGATTTTTTTATTAAATACAAAAAACACCCACAAATGTGAGTGTTTCTATCGTACAAAGTTTGTATAAGTAACCTTTTCTTGTTCTGGTGGGTTGATTCCCTTTTCTTTTCCTGCCTCAATGCATTTTAGGTAATATGCCATATTTCTTGCAAGAATTCTCATAGATTGCATACCTTCTTCGTCCTTTTCAGCATCTTCAGGCTTTGCCCCGTGAACCATATTCCAATATCTTGTTGAAATAATCGGCATTTGAGTTATACCAAAATATTTGTTAATTTGGTCGTAAGTTGCAGTTGTTCCAGCACGCCTTGCAACAATAACAGATGATGCAGGCTTAAACAAAAACGCATTGCCTTGTTTGCCAAGACTAGCAGAATAAAATGCTCTATCCATAAAAGAAGTCATTCCACCGCTCATACCTGCGTAATGAACTGGCGTGCCAAAAATAAATCCGTCAGCAGTTTTTGCCTTTTGAACAAACTCATTTACAACATCGTCAATAAAACACTTTCCCAAATTTTTACAACTTGCACAGCCAATACAACCAGAAATCGGCTTGTTTCCTATCCAAAAATATTCTGTCTCTATACCCTCTTCATTCAAAGTTTTTTCTACCTGTTTAAGTGCAACATATGTGCAACCTTTTTCGTGTGGACTGCCACTAACTAGCAAAACTTTCATAAATTTCTCCTTTAACTTTTCTTCAATAAGTATATCATATTAAACTAAATTTTGTGCAAGCAAAAATAGGGACTCAGCCCTATTTTGTTACTTTTTTCCTACACAGATATTATCACTCTTTTTGTCCTGTAAATCTTTTACTGGGTGAGGCTTATCTTCATACCTATAATCCTCTCCAAACTTCTTTATTGCATTTTCTATAACGTTATGGCTTGCAACCATACTTGCGTCGCCGTTTAGTCTGCTCAAATGCCTGAAAAATCTTGAGTCTTCTGGCAAATCACAAGCTTCAACATAGTCTTCATTAACACTTGTAATACCAACAGTTTTAAGCACATTTCTAATATATTGCTTGTTGCCCTTAAATGATAATAGCTTTGGAAATTCTCCATTTGGAATAACCGAAGACGCCTTTTTCTTTTCGTACTTTTCCAAACATTCACAGGCTTTTTTAAGATGGGCAACCTCCATATAAAAATGTTCTTCCCAAATTGAGCGAATATATTCATCAGTTTCGTCTTGCATTGCTGAGTAGTACAAATAGCATTCCGTGTATTCGTGCATGACCCATTGTTCCAGCCAAGAACAATTTGGGTCTTTCAAGCTCTCATACTGCGTAACGTGCTCTTCTTCCACCATTGCAATCTCACTAAAAAGCCTTCTTCCAAGGTTATTTTTATACATTTGTGCCATATTCATATAAAAATTCATAGTTTGTTGCTCAGCAGCGGTAATTATGTTTCCAACAAGCTTTGTGTACATATCTGCAGTTTTTGAATTCATACTATACCTAACGTTATCAACTGGGTGTCGGTGCTCGTTTATTGTTGGTCTGCCTGGAGTGATTTCGGTAAATTTTCCAACAAGCGTCTCAGCATCAATCCCAAAATCCATCTTTAAAAGATTTGCAAACCTATAAAGGTGGTCAAAGTCTTCAAGTAATGCAAAATCCAACGCATTTTTATTGTTCTGATCCTCTTCATTTTGTGCTAGAATTGCCGTAAGGTCAATTGCCAGTTGCTCGTAAGAAATAGTCGTTTCAAGCATATTTTCATTGATTGGTTTTAGAGCACTGATACGCTTTTGCTGTTGCTGTTCTTGATTTCTCACAATTGCAATTTCACGCCTGAGTTCATTGTCATTGCAATTTCTGGCAAATTGGTGCAAAAACCAATTGCTCTCAAATTCAGTGCCATTAAGCAAAATCACACGAGTTTTTGTATAAGGGGTGGCAGTCTTTTTGTCATAAGGCCTGGCACACATTTTTTCCCAGCTCATAAAATAACTTTCTAGTTCATTTGTTTTCACTTCAAATGGGTTCATATATTCTCTCCTTTAACAAAAAGTATTGTCATCAATCCATTTTTTATACAAAAGCAATAATTTTGTTTCATATTACATATCTTTCTGCTATAATAAAATAAGTAGCACTAAAGGAGAACTTGTAATGTTAAAATTTTTAGGTGATGGCGGAGCTATTGACATAAAACGAGGAAACACAAACGCATATTATAAAAACAATGACTACCTATTGTTAATTGACTGCGGTTCAAACGCATATATTAAAATTATGGAGCTCCATTTACTAGATGGTGTTAAGAAATTAGATATTTTAATCACACACCTTCACGCAGACCATTTTGGAGGTCTTGCAAGCCTTTGTGATTACCTTTGTATTGCAAATGAATATATGGGTACTGGAATTGAATATAGTATTTATTACCCAGATTACAAAAACATTGAAACTATTTTAACTTTAATGCATATCAAAGACATAAGATCTCACCTTTATTCCCCACTAGATTTAAAATTTGTAAAACAAATCGTTAAAGCAGAACACTTTACAAATTCTTATGGATATATTTTAAATTTAAATGGCAAAAATATCTATTATTCAGGAGATAACTCTCACATTAATAAAAATGTATTAAAAGAATTCTTAAATGGCGATATTGACTATTTTTACCACGAGGTAACAAATATGGTTAATCCATATCACACTCACTTTTCTGAATTTGATGAATTAATTCCACAAAACTTACGTAGCAAGGTTTATTGTATGCACTTAAACGATGAAACATCAAAAATTGTATCAAACTTAGGTTTCAATATAATAGACAATAAATAAATTCAATAAGTAAAATTTTTAGCACAAAAAAAGTGGCTTTAAAAGCCACTTTTTATACTGCGATTATAAGGTCTGACGAACCAACAAATATGCCTTGCAATAAAATTGAAAATTCGTTATAAGTTCCTGCGTTATAAACAAGTTTAATTCCAACACACTCAACCCCGTCCATATTGAATGACGAGATATCTGACGTGATTGCTTCATACTCAGGCATAGCCTCTGAATAAATCATTTCATAAAGGTCAAAATCCCCAACCTTTTCAACAGAAATTGTCAAGCTTTCGCCATCAAGTGAATTGATGTATTCCTCTAGTTCTGCATTTGGCTCAAGGAAATATGAGAAGCAAATAATTTCTTCGGTTGCAAAAGTAAACTCTGTGTTTAGCTCAACATTTTCAAGCGAATCTATTGTTTTTTCGTTCAAATAGTAGGTTTCTTCTCCGTAATTAAGAGTTCCTAAAACAACTTCACCAATCGTGCCATCAACATAAGAATAAACGTTCAATTCATTATCAACGTAATAAAATTCACTTGAACCTTCAAAACTACCAACGCTAAGTTCCAATTCTTCTTGCCTATAATAGTAATCACCACTAACAATACCAGCACCATCTGTTTTAATTTCAATTTCAAACTCTTGTAAAGTTTCTGTTCCGCTCTTTACCGCAAGTGTTATTGAGTTTGTTATCAGTGTTTCAACCAATGTAATAGCCACGCAGTAAGCAAAATACTCTCCGCCATACATAAAGAACATTGCACATCCAACACCATTCTCTTCAGTTAACTTTAGAAGAACTCCGTTAAGATTTGTAATTTCGTTTGTAAACTCACTATCGGCATAGATATAAAAATCTTCTGCGTCGACGTCAACTTTAATGTATCTATCGCCATCACCATCAGCCCAAACATTTCCCTCTGCATTATATATCGTGTAATTAGAGTATGTGTCAAGAGCTGAAATTGTCATTGAATTCATATCAACCTTAAGTTCACCCTCAGTTTCAAAATGAATATTGATAATATCAGCCTTTAACTCTTCGCCTCTCACTTCTTCGTTACCATCAGAAATTACAGGTGTGATACCAATCACTTTTACTGCGTTAAATGTTACGGTTAAGGTATATTCTTGGTATGCTTCGCCATCTGTTGCAGTCACTCTTATGGTAACAAGTTCATTTTCAAGAGTCTTCAAAGCAAAGAATTGTCCCATCATATATACTAAATTACTATTATCAATCGAAACAGTCGCATTAGGATTTATAGTTTTTACATAAATCGAACTATAAACGTCAGCTATAAGTAAATCATCTTCAATAGGTTTCATTATACCATCTACAGAAGCAACCAGAATCTTTGCATCTGCATTGTTATCAACAATGTTATACCCATTGTCAATTTTTATAATTTTGTAGTAATAATCACCCCTATCGCTAATTTTAACAAGAATATATTTGTTTGTAATCTCAGTTATTGTTGCAGATTGTGCACCTGTTAAACCCACAACAGTAATATTGCTTACATCAAAATTTAATCCAACTGTAATTTCGCTAAAATAACGCAGTTCAAACTGATATGAATAGTTATCACCTTCAACAACAATTTGGAAATTAGAAATTCGATTATCATCAACTGCTGTATTATATGACTCGCCATCATTGTTTCCAAAAATAACAAATTCTCTAACAACTTTAGCTGAGTTAGCAACAGCAAGAACCGCTTTGAAAATATTTGCACCATTTGTTATTGAATTGCTACCCAAACTAACTGCAGTGTAAGCACCAGACTGCAAGTTCATTCTGTAAAGAGTAATTGGATAAAGGTCTGTGTCGATATCTGTAACAAAGCTTACTGAGTTTGTGCCAAGGGTATCAATATAAATAACGTCATCTTCCAAAGATTGACCCAAAACGCTAGCAACTTGTTTTGCCCCAATCTCTTCTGAAAGAACGTAGTCAAATTGAGCAGTATAATACTTAACTATTTCGCCATCAGAATTTTTTACAACAACTAAAACTTTATTTATTCCAACACTAATCTCAGCTGTTGTAATGCTACTTTCAAGCAAAATATCATTAATATATGTTGTTGCTGTATAACCAGTTTCTGGAACAACGTCAATTTC
Organism: uncultured Lachnospiraceae bacterium; assembly: GCA_964520955.1. Classification (GTDB taxonomy): domain Bacteria; phylum Bacillota; class Clostridia; order Christensenellales; family UBA1242; genus RGIG1681. The sequence continues at coordinate 1,650 of CAZFPH010000026.1, read as the reverse complement.
AATAATATTTCCAGTAATTTGTGCAGAGTTTGCAAGTTTTAAATCCACACTCTTAATGTCATTACCTTCACTGTATTTTATGATAACAGCCTCAAGATGTGTTGGCTCTATTACTCGTATTATAATCGTTTGAATAGTTTCATATTCACTAGTTCCTATATAAAATGCGTATTCCAAATCATAATTTGCTGTTAAACTTTCAATAACAAACATAGTTGAAAGTTCAATACCTTCGTTGAAAATTTTATAACCAGAGTAAATCGCAGAAAAGTCTACATTTGCTGATTTTCCATACTCAAGTTCAACATCAACAATTTTTGAACTTTCATTTTTGTCAACACTATAAGTTACTTCGTCAATTTTAAATGTTTTTAAAGGGTTTCCAAGTTCTGCTGTTATGCTTAATTCAACCTCAATAACGCTATAATGTTCACTATCGGTTGGCTTGAATACCGCCTTATAAGAGTTTGTTCCAATAATGAGTTGTTGGTCGCTATTTTCCCAAGCCCATTCGCCAGGAATGTTTTCACCATCACAGATAACTGAACCACCCTCAAGTTTTAAATCAGCCAAAGTATCGTCTATAGTAATCATTCCTTCAATTATAGCTTCTGGATTTTCTTGAACTTCCGGTTGTTTTTTGTTTATTGTTAATGTCAATACACAAACAAAATCATTGTATCCATCTTTTGAAACCTTAACTTGAATGGTATATTCACCAGGCTCAGAGTACGCAGGGTTTGCACCTGCCCCGTTATATGTGATTGTTGCGTCTGAAGCATTTCCTGATGCGTATGTACTATCCACACAAACTAAAACACCATGTACTTCCCCATCATAAACAACCTCAACTGAACTTATTGCGATATCTTTACTGGTATTTGCTTCACCACTATAAGTGTATGATGTGAAGTTAGACTTAGCTGGGTCTAAAAGATTTACGTAAATATCTACACCTACCTGGTTGTAGTTTACGGTGTCACTTGGAGTGTAAATTGCTCTATATAAGCCACTTGCATTCACCAGAGTTTCTCCGTTTTCCCAAGAAAAGCCTGCGTAAGCATCAAGAGAAACATCTGCAAGAGTTAATCCATCAGACATTTCGGCGGAAACACTAGCAGGAACTGTGTATGTTGGATTAATTTTTTGAATACTCCAGCCAAGTTCCTCAATAATCAATGGATTATAATTTATTGCGTCATAAATAAATGTAACCGTTGCAGTATATGTACCCGCATTTGTCTTTGTTGCATTTTCATAAATTGGTGTAAATCCGCTTGGAAGACCAAGAAGAGCCACCGACTTTTCTGTTCCATCGTAAGTGAATGGTGCTTGATAATTCCACACAACGTCTGTTGCGTCAACACTTACTTTTGCAATTGTCCAAATCTTTGTTTTTTCACCAGCAAGAATTGCAATATCGTCTTCTGACCAGTAATAGTTAAGAGTATCAATAAGATTAAATTTCAATGTGTAAACACCAGCATTTGTGCTCTTTTCTGTACCAGTTTTTGTCATAATACTTGAATCGAAACCTGTAATAAGTGCACCTTGAGCAACACTATTATAAGTAAACTCGCCAGTAACAACTGGAACATCAATTGGAAGAAGCCCGGAAGCTGATAGATTCTTTGAGTGATTCCAAGGAGA
>CAZFPH010000025.1:0-11363 GCA_964520955.1 uncultured Lachnospiraceae bacterium | reverse complement strand
GGGACACTTCTGCAAGCGATGTCTACTCAGCTATCTATAAAATTTTAATTGACGGAGAATAATATAATATGGAAAATTATAAAACATCTGGTGTATGCTCAAGAAGCATTGATTTTGAAATTGAAGACGGAATTGTTAAAAGTGTAAACTTTAATGGCGGTTGCAGAGGAAACACTCAAGGCGTTGCAAGACTTGCTGAAGGCAGAAAAATTGATGATGTTATCTCATTGCTTGAAGGCATTGAATGTCGTGGTGGAACATCTTGCCCTGACCAGTTTGCAAAAGCACTTAAACAATACAAAGAAAATCACAAATTATAAGAAATACCCTTTTGGGTATTTTTATTATTCTTGCAAATTAGCACATAATACCAAGCAAAACACACACAAATATCTAATTGTTTGGAAGACGAAAACATATTGTTTCCCTAGCCCCGACCACGTTACCACACAATCAAAAGCTTTTTATGCAACATAAAAACAAGGGTATACCCTTGTTTTTTATTATGCTATTCTTTAACGCCAATCATTGTTGCCTTTTTTGTTGAATCTTCATCAACTGTAAGGTCAATTTCGTGCAAATAAGTATTGTCATCAGCTGTTGCCATAATATACAACTTTTCACCGATAACTTCTGCAACAATCAATCCTGATGCTGAGCTAACCTCACTTGTTGAAAGTTTGATTGGCTCTGTGTGTTTTGAGTAAACCATTTCGCCATCAACTTCACGAGCAATCTCAAGTTTGTATGCAATTTTTGTATCAATATAGAGCAAATACATAACGTTTTGTGTTACGGTTTCGTCTTCATTTTCTGTTGTTTCGTCGTCTTCTGTGATTGTTTCGGTAATAACTGCTGTACCGATAAGTTCAAAAGCTTCAGATTTGTTTAGAGAAGTAATGATTGTATTCACTGGGTTCAAACCATTTGTGCAATCAATAATGCCAACCTGATAAATACTGTTAGTTGAGTCTGCATAATAGTAAAGCACTGAGATAGTTCCATCTTCATTTTCCATAAAGATAACATTATCAAATGTTTCATAAGAAATAATGTTACTAATATCACTTGTAATCACGTCAGATGTAGTTCCAGAAATAACTTGTTCATAGATAAGTTCGTTCGCTGAATAAATCAATTTTCCGTTTCTGATTGAAAGAAGTGAAATATCTTCGCCATTGTCACCAATCAAATAACTACTGTTTGATGCTGGTGAAGTTCTATAAACCTTCACACCTGTTTGAATTCTGTCGCCTTCATCGTGGGCTTTTGTGTAGAATACAAAATTATTTGCGTCTGTTGTTTTTCCTTCTGTTACGCAAGTGCCATTGTTTTCACTCATAACGCAAGAGCCAACATCTTCAATAACATAGTTTGTTTTAACTTCATCACCAATTTTTAAGCTTGTGATTGACGAGTTTGTTGATTCATAAACAACAAGGTTTAATGAATCACCCACAACATAATATGCATAAGCCAAAGACTCATCAGAGCTATTTTGCTTTGTTGTGTAAATTTCGTGAGATTTATTATAAACCAAATCATATCTCATAAACTTTGTTTTGTAATAGAGTGTATCGCCCTTGTAGTTAACATCTGCACTTGGAGTTGCGTAATACATAAAATCTCCAAAAAAGTACAAAGAACCACCCTCAAAACCAACTAAGTCCTTAACAACAACTTCATAGTTATCGCCAACCTCGCCAGTTTCTGAGTTGTAAGAAACACGATAAACACCTGAACGAACATTATCAGTTGAACTTGTTCCGTCGTTAGTTTTTGTTCCGTTAATGAAATATAGATAATTGTTATAAATAACAGTTGTTCCGCCGTTTGTTGAAACGCCGTTTACTACTTTAACTTTTTCAGTGCTAACTGATGTTGATGATAATTTTGTTTTACAGCCTGCAAAACTTAGTGCAACAACACATACTAAAGCAACTGAAAGAACACATTTTAAAAATTTCTTCATATAAGCCCTCGTAATTTTACTATGATTATATTATAATTTTTTACATATCATTGTCAAGATGTTTTGAAGTTAAAAACCTTTGCAATGCACAATTATTTGCTTGTTTTGTCGTAAAAAATTTTATATAACTTTTCAAAATCAGAAATCGACAACTCCTCAGCCCTTGCAAGTGGGCTAAAACCATTATCCTCTAATGTTTTTTCGACATCATTTTTGTTAAGCCCCAGTTGCTCTAAGTTTGAAGAAAGCTTCTTTCTACGCATAGAAAATGCTGTTTTCACAAACCTGATAAGCCCATCAAAATTAGATTCTTCCCTATCAAACTTGTCGAGCCTTACAACTGCAGAGTCTACATTTGGCACAGGATAAAACATTTTTCTGTTAACCCTTAAAACTTTTTTTGCTGTTGCACAAAGACCGCAAATTATTGTGAGCACACCATAGTCTTTTGTTCGAGGCTGTGCAATAATTCTATCTGCAACTTCTTCCTGAACCATAACGGTTATTGATGTGCAATTTGGATTTTCGATAAACCTAGTGATTATTGGCGAGGTAATATAGTATGGCAAGTTTGCAACAAGCTTAAACTTTTCACCACCAACAATTTCATTTAGTTCATCATCTGTTATTTGCATAATGTCTTTAAATGTGAACTCAACATTTGTATCAGCAAACTTTTCTGACAAAAAATCAAATAAATCACTATCTATTTCAAAAGAATAAACCTTTTTTGCGAATTTTGACAAAACTTCGGTGAGAGCACCCTTGCCTGCACCTATTTCTATCACTACTTCGTCAGACATAATACCTGATTTTTCCGCTATTTGCGTAAGTAAATTGATATCAGTTAAAAAGTTTTGACCAAATTTCTTTTTAAATTCAAAATCCACTTTTTACCTCTTTTTTATGCTTATTTTATCTTTAAATAAAAACGTTTTGCGTTTTTTGAAGTTATCTTTTCGAGTTGCTTGAAACCAATTCCAAGTTCGCTTGCAAGTTTTTCGATAACATATTTCACATACTTTGGCTGGTTCTGCTTTCCCCTGAATGGAACTGGCGTAAGATATGGAGCATCAGTCTCAACAACAATCCTGTCTTGTGGCAACTCATTAACAAATGAAAGGTCCATTTTTTTGTTATATGTGATATTTCCAGAAAAACTAATATACAGCCCAAGGTCAACAAACTTTTTTGCATACTCGGCGGTTTCACTAAAGCAGTGCATAAGACCAGAATGTCTTATCAGATTTTTATGCGTGCTGAGCATTTCGTAAACATCTTCTGCAGCGTTTCTGCAATGGATACAAAATGGTAAGTCTAATTCGTTAGCGATTTCAAGCTGTCTTAAAAATATTCTCTTTTGACTTTCTTTATCATATTCTTCCCTATGATAATCAAGACCAATCTCGCCAATGGCTACAACTTTTTTGTGTTTTGCTAGTTTCTTTAATTCTTCTAAGTCCGCTTCAGTTACATCTGTTGCGTACTCTGGATAAATTGCAATGGTTGCATAAACATTCTTGTGTTTTTCAGCAAGTTCAATACCCTCCCTTGAATCAGCGAGAGTTGTGCCGATATTAACAATAATCTCCAGATTATCGTCAGCCATATTGTCTATAATTTCTTCTCTGTTGTCAAAACAAAGCAAGTGTGCGTGCGTGTCTATCATAAAATTACCTCATATTTTTTAAAAATTAATCATATTTTTTAATATGAATAAAATTTGGGTTTTACTATTTGTTTCTAGCATTGTTGCAATCTGCTTGAGCGAACCATCAAAAGTGCTTACAGGTCTTTTGACGGCGTCTAATAGTGCAGTTAAACTATCTCTTGAACTTTGTGCAGTTTATGCCATTTGGATTGGTTTGTTTAATATTTTGGAACATAGCGGGCTTTCGCAAAAGTTATCTAGGTTACTATCACCTATTATAAACAAAATATTTGGCAAAAACAACCTTTCAGAAGAAAGTAAAAAGTATGTTTCTATGAATATGTCTGCAAATTTACTTGGAATGAATGGTGCTGCAACCCCTCTCGGAATTAAAGCTATTGAATCAATGCAAAAAGATAACCCTAATAAAGACACTGTGACCTTTCCTATGATTATGTTTGTAGTAATCAGTTGTTCAAGCATTCAGCTACTACCAACATCAATCATCGGTATGCTTGCAAATGCAGGGAGCATAAATCCATCATCAATAATCTTACCCTCAGTACTTTGTTCACTTATTTCTACAGCCATTGCAATTTTGTTGGTATATGTATTTCATTTGATTTTTGATAGAAAAAAGAAAAATAAATAAGGTAAATTATGGCAAATTACATTATTCCCATTTTTATAATCTTTACACTTGTGTTCAGCTTCATAAAAAAAATCAACGCCTATGATTGTTTTGTTTCTGGTGCAAGACAAGCCGTTGACCTATGTATCAACACATTTCCATACCTCGTTGCAATTTTTGCGGTTGTGGAACTGCTTTCTGCGAGCGGTCTTTCTGCATTAATATCAAAAGGTGCAGAGCCGATATTTAGTTTTTTGGGCATACCAAGCGAACTTACTGAATTTTTAATACTCAGACCATTTACTGGTTCTGGCTCTATTGGAATGCTTTCCAAAATCTTTGCAACTTATGGTGCAGATAGTTATGTCGCAAAGTGTGCTTGTATTATTATGAGTTGTTCAGAAACTACTTTTTATGTTGTTGCGGTTTATTTTTCTACAACCAAAATAAAAAAACTGAAATATGTAATTCCAGTTTGTTTGCTTAGTGCATTTTTGGGTTCGATCATTGCCTGTTTATTTGCAAGAATACTAATATTTTAAGATTTTCTGCAATAAATCTGCTTCAGCTCGTCAGTTTCTGTTCCGTCTTCATTATTTAAAATTAGCGGAAGAAGCGTTTTCAACCCCGCTTTCGCACCCTTTTTTGCTTCTACTAATACTAAGTTTGGCTCTTTTGTTGCTTTTGGATACACGGTTCTTAACACCTTTGGCTCTAGCTTGTATTTTCTAAGGAGATAAAAGATATCCACAAGCCTGTCTGCTCTATGAACCATATGGAATTTGCCACCAAACTTTAATATTTTTGATGAGGCGTTTATAATCTCTTCTAGGTTAACTTTTAGTTCGTGGGTTGCTATTGCAATCTCATCAGTTTCTGAGGTAAGCCCTGCAAGGTTATAAGGCGGATTTACCGTTATAACATCAACAGCTTCCGAACCAAAAATTTTAGGAGCATTTTTCAAATCATCGTTGATAACCTCTAACCTGTCCGAAAGATTATTATACTCTATTGACCTTTTGCTCATATCGGCAAGACCGCTTTGGATTTCTAGGCAGTATCCCTTTTTAATTTTATTTTTCCACAAAAAAAGCATAGCGACCACACCTGAGCCACTACACAAATCGACATAAATATCGTTCTGTTTTGCCTTGCCGAAATTTGCAAGCAAAACAGAATCTGTTGAAAATTTATAACCTGACTTTTTTTGAATAATTTTAAGGTTGTCAAGTTCTAAATCATCTAACCTTTCACATTCCTTAATTAGATTAACCTTCAACTGGAGCACCTACTGGGCAAACAGCTGAACAAGTTCCGCAAGAAATGCATTTTTCTGGGTCAATAACAGCTTTGCCTTCTTCGCTCATTGAAATTGCTGCTACTGGGCAAGCACCTTCACAAGCTCCGCAACCAATACATTTGTCATTATTAATAGTATATGCCATAATTTTCTCCTTTTTATACAAACATTATACAATGTTTTATTTTTTTTACAAATTAAATTGTGAATAATTTATTATATGTTTTGTGGCTTTTGTTTGTTTTTGTGGTGAAACTTATTTTTTCTGAAGTGCGGTTTGTCTGCTTTTTCGCCACCAACTTGAGGTTTTGACCTGTCTTGATTTTGATTTTTATTGTTTTCTAATTTTTGAGGTCTTTGTCCACGATTTTCTAATTTTTGAGCCTTTTGCTCTTGGCTAGCAGATTTCTCGATAACCTTTTCTTGTCTTTCTTCAGCTTGAACATTTTCCTCTTTATCAACAGGCTTTTGAGAAATCACCTTAGTTTCCATATTAATATCTTCAAGAGCAAAATCTTCAACAACAAAAGTATCGCCATCTGAAACACGCTTAACTGAAACTCTTTCACGAAGAATATCGTTATAAACAACATTACCCTTGCCGTTTGGAGTAATCAACTCAGTTCCGATTTTTGGCATTTTTGCCAGTGTTTCTTCATACATTTTTGACTCATATCCTAAACAACACATAAGTCTTCCACAGATACCATTAATCTTTGTTGGCGAAAGAGACAATCCCTGAACTTTTGCCATTTTTACTGTTACGTGCTCAAAATCATTTAAAAATCTTGCACAACAGCAAGGCTCGCCACAAGGACCAACACCCCCAACAACCTTAATTTCATCTCTTTGACCAATTTGCTTAAGCTCAATACGGGTTTTGAGCATTGTTGCCAAATCCTTCAAAAATTGCCTGAAGTCAACACGTTCTTCACTTGAAAATACAATGATAATTTTTCCGCCATCAAGGCTATATTCCGCACTAACAAACTTCATCATAAGCCCAAGTTCAAGAGATTTCCTCTTTATTTGAACCATATTGTCTTTTGCCTTTTTGCGTAAATCTTCGTATTTTTTAATATCGGCATTAGATACTTTTCTCTTGATTTTTATGAGCTCAACAGCTTTATAATCATCAATTTCTATATCTTTTTTGCAAATGGTTGCAATTGTTTGAAATTCATCAAAATCCACAACAACCTTATCGCCAATTTCATAGTCCTGCTCTTGCAAGAAATAATATATATTTTTATCTCCAAGACGTTTTACGCCTGCAATCTTCTGCATTTTACTTTTACCTCCGCAAGTTTGAATAATAACTCATCAATAACCGCCGTGCTGTTAACATTGAATGAAAGTTTCTTTTTGCATTCTAAGCACTTTGAAATAAGCTCAGTTATTGCTGAGGTTGTGAGCATTGAAGCCACCATTTTTAATTTTGTTACAACAGATTTGCTTGAAACAAGTTCTCCTTTGCCCAAGCTTAGCATCATAATATCTCGAAGTATTACAACTGCAATATCTAATAATTCGTTTTTATCAACGCTTTTTGCACTAAAAATGTTTGAGTATTTTAAAACATCACGACTTCCATTGATTTCAAAAAACGCACTTACTACCTGATTGTAAAAAGCAATAAATCCATCGTCAGTGGCTAATTTTTCAGCAAATTCACCACTTCCGTTTGCACAGCTTGCATAAAGTTCTGCTTTGTTTTTTTCCACACCCTTTTCTACGAGCATTGAAACAATATTTTCTTCTGTTAGTTTATCAAGGTCTATCCTTTTAACTCTTGAAAGTATTGTTTGTAAAAGTTTGCTTGCTGTGTTGCAAGTCAAAATAAAGAAAGTGTTTTTTGGAGGCTCTTCAATAGTTTTTAAAATCTTATTTTGAGAAGCCTCGTTCATATTTTGCACGTTGCATAGCACGTATATTTTCTTGTCTGCTTCAAAAGGGCTATAGTTAGATGCATCTAAAATTTCGTTAGTAACGCTGACATCAATATTTTTTTCTTCGCCAAAGAATTTAACATCTGGGTGCACACGCTTTTCTATTCTACGCATCACTGGCTCTAAGTTTTCAGGCTCTGACATTGTAATAAACTTTGCACACACAGTTTCCGAAAAGGTTTTTAGGTAATTTTCATCAACAGAAACAAACATATAGGCGTGCGAAAGCCTATCTTGATTAATGTCTATATCAATAATTTTGTACGCCCTTGAACTTTTTATAATTTCTGTGTAATTTAACATTTTTAGCCTCAAATATATGGTAATAAAAAAACAAACCAATGTCAAGAATATAATTTCTTTAAAAAGTCCAAAAAAAAATATGGCTAGATGCCATATTAAGAAATTTTTAAGATTTTCATTTTGATTTCGCCACCAGGTGTTATAATTGAAACAATATCACCTTTCTTTTTGCCCATTAATCCTTTGCCTATTGGTGACTCGTTAGAAACAAGGTTTTTATCTGGGTCGCTCTCGATAACTCCAACAATTTTGTATGTATCCTCTTCATCAAAATCCATATCGTAAACCTTTACAGTATTACCAACACCAACAACGTCTTTTGCAACGTCCTTATCAGAAATGATAACTGCTTTCCTTAATGTTTCTTCAATGCTTGCAATTTCAGTTTCAACAATAGATTGCTCTTTTTTTGCAGCATCGTACTCAGAATTTTCGCTAAGGTCACCAAAATCCCTAGCAACTTTGAGTTTTTCTAACACTTCTGGTCTTTTTTCATTTTTTAAAAATCTAAGCCTTTCTTGAATTTCTATTTTACCCTCTTCGGTTATAAACAATTCAGCCATAGTACACCTCCAAAAGCTTATCTAAAATTTCTAATGTATTATATTATAATAAAATAATTATGTCAATCTAAATTAAAAATATTTTACTTGATAATATTTTTTTTGTTTGGTATAGTAATTACTATATCGAAGGAGAACAAAATGATTAGAATTTGGGCAAGAACCGTTTCAGATAACAAAATCACAAGGTCTTATATTTATGAAAGTATAGACTCTTTTAATGAGGAAAAATTTTTTAAACACATCGAAAAATTGTGCCACGAAATGGATATCCCAACTCCTATAATATTAAAAAGCCACATAACTAATTATGTGGACTTTAATAATTCAACATTCCTTCCAAGAGACTTTGTGGAATCTATTGATTTCGATAAATTCATAATAGAAAACGCAACACTTAATAAGTAGCACTTTCATCAAGTTCATAAACAATTAAAACATTTCCAAGTGATAATATTTTTGAGAACTCACTTTGGAGATGTTTTTTTATTCTCGCTTGAACATCTAATTCAAACGAGTTAACTGCTTTTTCAATCTCGCCAGTTTGGTCAATAACCACAACTATATCTTTGCAATCAAAAACAGCTTTTTCACATTCACTTAAAAAGCACATAAACTTTTTGTAAATGTTTGAGCTATTGTCCTCTTTTTCATAAACAACAGATGTTGTATTACTTGAGGTATACTTGTTTTTTGAGAACACAAACACTTTTGCCCCAATATCATCACTAACCATTTGAAGTTTTAGTATGTTTGTATTAATTTCTTCTTTTGTACTAAGCCTAAAAACCTGTTTACTGCCACCTTTTAAAACAATTCCACCAATTTCTAAACCCTTAAATTTATCCTCAACCTTGAGACCGTTAATTGTTAAAATCTTAAAATCGTCGTTAACAAATAGTATTTCAAGCATATCAAGATTTTCAAGAGCGTACCTATTTGCATAAACACTATCAATCTCTAAATCATCATCAGATTTAACGAACCCTTTCTTTCTGAGATAACACTTGCCCTGTTCACTAACATATACACGTTGCTCGATATTGTCACTATCATCATAACCAGCCGATGGCGATGCAACTTTATCCAAGTACCCAAAATCTGAAGTTTGAGAATAAACAACATTTTCTGGCGACACAATTGAGTTTTTTTCAATCTTTTTGAGATACTTATCCATATCAAATTCACGAACTGTGGGTCTGCCATAACTGTTACGCTTGGTTGCAACAACCTCTCCGTACACAATCTTTAAAATGTAAGAAATTAATTCTTCTTTTTTTAGCGTTGTTGGAGAAGGCACACCAAACTTTCTGCCCATATCCCTGAGCTCTTTAATATTGAGTAAGTTCAAAGATTTTTCGTTATATATGTCCAGAGCTTTACTTTTTTCTTTATCCATAATTCTCCTTTGTATATAAAAACATTTTAACACATTTGAAAGGTTTTGTCCATAAATTAAGCTAGGTTTATAGGCGAATAAACATATATCTTTTGACCCTGTTCAAAAGCACCATCAACAACATTTTGAGCCTCGATAGTTTCAGGTTTAATGTTTAAAATTTTTGCTACATCAAATAGTGTTTGTCCTTTTTTAGTTATATATACCTTAACACCAAAATCATCAGCTGATTTTTTGCCCTTTTCTTCAAAGCTTTTTACGAATTTGCTAGTAATTTCTTGAACAGACGTCACATCGTAAGAAATACTGAAAACCACCTCAAGCTCTTTGCCTGCTTTAACTTTATATGATGAAATTATGGCAGTTGCTTTAACTCCATCTAAAATGCAAGTGTTTTGCTTTGCAACTTCAAACTTTATCTCACTGCTCACATTTAATTTGTTAGTGCTTTCGGTAGATTTATAAAGAGCATAAGCACTGACAATGCTTGTAATAATAAACTTATCGTTAGCTTCCTCAACGTCTAAAATTTTCACCTCAGGAGCGTAAACGCCTATAATATCATCAAAATCAGGGACTTCAGTAATATTTGTTTGCGAAAGAATAGTGTCGCTATAAGCGTTTGTTGAAAAATAACTCTTTGCTTCAATGTAGTCATAAGTTATGTCGACATCGCTAGAAAGCGAAAAAATATCTGTAACAATATCGCTAGTAATTTCCTCATAAACATAAGCCTTTGCAAAGATTTCAAAAGTGCAAGCAAGTACTGTTTTTTCGTCCTTTACCTCTGGTGTAATCTTCACATTCCTAACAGCTGACTTGCTAGAAATTGACATATTTGGAACAACGTTTTCAGCAGAAATTTCTTGTCTAAACTCAAACTCTTTGTTTAGTGAAAACACTTCGCCTGCTTCTTTTGCAATGATTTCTGTAATCACTTTTCCCTCAAACACAATTTTATCGACCGTACAAGAAGCTTCGCTGATTATTACATTTGTATCTTCTGCAAGGATTTGCACCTCTTTTTGGCTGATTTCAAATTCTTCAGCAACAGCAAAACTATCTTCAGGTGAAGAAACAAGTCTGTTTACTTTTAAACTATTTTTATCTGTAACATAGTCAGAATTTTCTCCAGCAAAAGCTGGGATTTGATACTTATATTCCCCTTCAATTTGAGGCATAAGAGCAAGAGAGCAAGTAGCTTCATTTCCAGAAAAATTCACACCCTCAAACAGGGTATCACAAGTCACAAAAATTTCAGAAAGCTCTGCATCAAACTTTTGTTTTTGAGTGAAGTCAGAAATTCCATCAGCTGAGCACACAATCCCCTCTGCATTTAAATACAAAATACTCACAACATTTTTGCCAGAAACAGAAAGCACTCCGTTTGCAATTTCTGCGGTACTGATAATGGTTTTTACTGATGTGTTTAAAATTTTTGCAATATCTTCGCTTGCAGTAACTTTAATTTCAGAAAAGAATTTATCCATTGTGAACTTCTTGTTTGTGCTTATAACTAAATTTTCCATAATATCCCCCATTAGCACTATTGTATTTTGAAAACATTCAATTTAGAACATAATTGAATAAATTTT
>CAZFPH010000024.1:0-11483 GCA_964520955.1 uncultured Lachnospiraceae bacterium | reverse complement strand
ACCTTATCTATCATTGATGAGGTGCAGGATTTTACTGAAATTAACTTAAAACTGCTAAGCTCGATATCGGTCAAGATTTTTGCAGTGGGCGATGCTCTTCAAATGATAAATCCATCTTATTTTAGTTTTGCAAAACTAAAGAAACTTATGTACCGTGAAGATGTTACAAACGTTGCAGAACTTGAATGTAACTATCGTAACAACAAAAAGATTGTTGAAATATTAGACAACTTAAGCAACATAAACATTAAACTTTTTGGAACACACAGCTTTGTGCTTTCAGGTGAAAGTATTGATCAAAACACAGCAACAAATGCTATCTACACCAGCGACAAGAACTTTTTTAATGATTTAAAGTCACAAAAATTTGAGAACTTCACGCTTCTTGTTAGTGATTTCGCTCAAAAAGAAGCACTTAGGGAAAACTTTAAAAAACAAGAAATTTTAACTATTTCCGAAATTAAGGGTCTTGAAAGGGAAACCGTTTTGCTTTACAACGTGCTTTCTGACAACAAAGATAAGTGGCAAAAGCTTGAAGAATTTAATATCAATCACAAAGAAGCTGATGAAAACTCGGTGTATAGGTATTATTTTAATTTGTTTTATGTTGGTATGAGCAGGGCGAAACATAACATTTTTGTTTATGAAGACAGCGAAATTAATTCTTTTAAAAATTTCTTTGAAGAAAATTTTGATAAGCTTAACGGAAAAGATGCTTATGAAAAGTTCTCTAACATAATCGGTAAGATTGAAATTGATGATGACGAAATTGATCAAAGAATAGAAGAGTTTATAAAACTTGGTCAGTTTGACAACGCTAGATTTTATGCTAATAAATTTGAGGACGACAGGTTGCAAGTTCAAAGACTCGCAAAAATTGATATCTATGAAAATTATATATTCAAGGGCAAAAACAGAGATGCTGGCATAAAACTCTGGAAAGCAGGCCTCATTGAAGAAGCAAAAAAGCAGTTTGTTCTTTCTGGAGATGAAAAACTTATTGAGTTTATTGATGGTTTGCAGGGCGAGTCAAAGACAAACTTAGACGCTTCAATTGTAAAGTATTTTGTAGATTTTGACGAAAATGATGAAGCTCAGCAACTAATTCTTGAAGTTTTGCATCAAGACCTTGAAAATGTAAGGCAAATGCACCGTGACACAAAACAGAAATTAAAACAATTTAAGGAGAAGTATAAAAATGGACAATAATGAAGTAAATGCACTCATCGATGCGTTTGTTGGTTACAGAGAGATGCTTGTGCCAATCCAATCAGATATGCACGAGTTTTTGGAAACTTATGGTGCTATGAAAAATGACGTTGACAAGCTTAACACTGCGTTTTCTGGAAACGTTCAGGCTAAACTTTCAGAGATATATAAACTGCTTGAAAGTCAAGCAGAAAAATCTGAAGCGTTAACAAGGAAGGTTGATGAGTTCTTGAAAAGCTCAACCAAGTACACTGAAGAGGTTGACAACCTTATCACAATGTTCCAAAGTATTCAAAGCAGAATTTCTGATGTTAACGAACTGGAGGCAAAGGCAGAAGAACAGATTGGAAGGCTTGATACCATCATTGAAGAAAAGAGAAGAAACTATGATTTGAAAGATTTGAAAAAGAGTTTGGACCAATACAACTCAAATCTTCAGAGCGTTGGTGACTTTATAAACAAAGATGTTGCAGAAAATATTATTTCTAACACCAAGTTTATTCAAGAAATTAAAAGTGGCAATGAGAACATTGCAAAAAGGCTTGAGGAAGAAAAACTTAGCATTGACGCTTTAGCTACAAACTACATAGAGTCAAATAAATTGCTCAAAACTATTGTTGAAAAACAAGATGTTAATGAGGAATATATTTTTGATATTTTTGACCGCTGGGCAGAGTCAAGAAATGTGAAAACCAAAAAGAGGTAACAATGGAAAGAGAAAGGTTAGAAGAGTTATTTGTTTCAATCAAGGAAGACAATTTAAAGTCTTTCTCTTCTATTATGCTTTCAAATTCTGACCTTAATATTAGGTTTGGAAGATTTCCAATCTTGTCGCTTTTATACCTTTACAAAAGTTATAATATTCTTTCAAGGTATGAGAAGTTGTTGTTGCCGATAAATAAATTTGAAAAGGTTTTTGAACCTTTTGACGCTTACAAAAAATTTAAAGCGTACGCAAAAAAATCACTTAAATTATTTATGGGTGATGAACAAATAATTTATCCAATTGAAATGCTTGCTGTTATTGATGATAGAGGTCATCTAAAACATTTTTATAAATTGTTATTTAAAAATGAAAAAATACTAGAAAATTTGTCAAAAATTTACAATTTAACACATAAATTAAATGTAGAGATTTCAGAGAGTTCAATCCTTGTAAAAAGAAAACCGCTTTCATTAAAACAAAAAATTATTGCAAGTGCTCTTTGTGCTGTCTTTTGTTTAATTTCAGCATTCTCACTTGTCAGTGTTATTTTTGTTAAAGAGAATTAAGTCCTTGGAACAAAAAATAATACAATACTTATTTCTTCAGCTTCCACACTTTCAAGCATTTCAAATGCAAAGGGCAGATATTACAAATTAACAGAAGATATAGAGCTTTCGGAAGATTTTGAGGCTGAAGATTTTAATGGTTATATTGATGGCGATGGACACACAATATTTGCTGATAAATATTTAATAAATGGACTATTTAAAAGTTTTGCTGGAACGCTTAAAAATTTAACGATTTACGCAAACTACGACAACGTTAGTATTTATGAAGATTTTGGCGTAATTGCACAAAATTCAACAGGAAATATAGAAAATATTCAGGTATTTTGCGATTTTACTGGAAAGACATACAACGATTCAGCGATTTATATTGCAGGCATTACCGCCAAAAACAGTGGAACAATAAAAAATGTTGAAGTGAAGCTCGATGCTAATATTTCTAATGAAAGAAACTCTGATACATTTGTTTCTGCAATTGTTGGCGAAAACAATGGTGAGATTATTAATTCAAAATCAGTGGGCACTAAGATAACAACAAACACCGTGGATATTGCAGGTGTAGTGGCTGTAAATTACGGCAAAGTTAGTGACTGCGTTAATGAAACAGAACTCAGTCAAGTTTCTGCTAAAGAGTGGAATCCAAACGTTGCAGGAATTGCAATGATTAATTATGGTGAAATTTCAAATTCAAAAAATACGGGCGTTATAAAGTGTGAGTCAACACTTGCTGAAAGCACAAAAAGTTCGGAACTTATTGTGTTTGCTGGTGGTATTACTTGTGATAACTGGGGAACAATTTCTGCCTGTGAAAACTCTGCTGATATCTACGGAAAATCTAAAATAATACTTGTTTATGTTGGTGGAATAACTGCAACTTGTTATGCACAACAAAACACCACCTCTTCAATTTCAAAATCAAAAGCGACAGGAAACTTGTATTCAGAAACCGAATCGGCAAAAACCTGTGTTGGTGGCGTTGTGGCTTACACATACTCGCTTGTTGGTTCTAATTTGATTTTTGGAATAACGCTTTATAGTGTTTCTGAAATAAATAACTCGAGTTTTGTTGGAAACATCATAACTAATGCAAAAACTGTGTTTGCAGGTGGTTTGGTTGGTGAAAATTATTATGGATTGGTGAATGATAGCTATGCAAGTGCGAGTTTTGAAAACACAAGAGATTCTAGCCTAGAGTCAAACTACTTTAACGCAGGGCTCATTGGCGGAACTTATAGCTATGGCTCAAGTTTCTTAAACAATAATTACTATGTGAATAACGAAACATTCAGCGTGGCTGTTAATGCACTTACTTATTACTCTAATGTTATCAATGTTCAGGGTTTGCAGGACTCAGCTTGCGGTGCAAATAAAATTGGCTCGTTAGACGAATTGCCAGAGGAGCTTAAGTTATGATAAATTCGTTAATATATAGACTAAAAAACAATAAACTGCTTTTTGCATTTGCCATAATTTGGGCAGTTGTTACAATTTTTGATTTGGCTGTAATAATTTTTAATATTGTTGAACTTATAATCTCAAGCGTTAATCCGGCAATGCTTGTTTCAGGCTTTTTAACTTTTAATATTATTGCAATTGCAATTAATTTTGCCACAATGATAAGTGTTATTATTTACATAATTTTTAGGAAAAGATAAACTATGGAAAAAATTGATTTAACAAAAATTAAGTGTGTGATAATTGATTTTGACGGCACAATGTACTCTGATGCAAATTGGGATACTTGTGACGATTTGTCGTTTGAATATTTGACAAAAAACAACATTTACACAAAG
Organism: uncultured Lachnospiraceae bacterium; assembly: GCA_964520955.1. Classification (GTDB taxonomy): domain Bacteria; phylum Bacillota; class Clostridia; order Christensenellales; family UBA1242; genus RGIG1681. The sequence continues at coordinate 7,209 of CAZFPH010000024.1, read as the reverse complement.
TCAAGGCAGGAATTTTTGGCTGAAAACAATTTTCCAAAAACTTATCATTTCACGCAGTGCATTTATTCATATCTTAGAAAAAGAGGGTTGGATACAGCAGGGTATACAAAGTGGGAAAATGATAACATTTACAACTTTTTGTGTGCAAAGATTAGAAAAATCAATCCAAAACTTGTTGAAAATTTATGCTACAGGTATCCTGTGTTTTTGCTTAGTGATAGTTCAAAGAATTATATTTTGCATTATCTAGATAATTTCAATCTTAACAAGTACTGGTTTGCAGGTCTTATTAGCAATGATTTTACTAGTTACGATTTGAGTAAATTTCCTTTTATGGCTGACGTTGTAAGAAATGGAAACTACAGACCTGACGAGGTTATTATGATTGGGGATAGCTATTATCACGATATTGTGCCTGCTAAAAAATTGGGCATACAAACAGCTCACGTTAAAGATGTTGTTGATACAGAATTTATCGTTAGGAATTTGCTTTCAGTAAGCAACTAGCATAGCGAATTAATTGACAAAAATAAACCCAAAAATATATAATAAAATCGGAGATAATTATGGTAGGATATGACTTTGACAAAACCATTTATGATGGCGATAGTTCAACAGATTTCTTTATTTATATGATTTTAACAAGGCCATACTTGCTTGTTTTTGCTTTGTGGTATTTGATTGTGCTCGCATTTTATGGAATGAAAATCCTCAGCAAAAAAAGAACAAAAGAATGTTTGTTTTTCTTTGTTCCTTGGTACTCAAATATCGACAAAATTGTAGATAAGTTTTGGGCAAGAAACGCCAATAAAATAAAAGACTGGTATTGCCAGCAAAAACAATCAGACGACGTTGTGATTTCTGCTTCGCTTGGCTTTATCATTAAACCTGTTATGGATATGCTAGATATCAAAAACTGGGCAGCAACCAACTATAACGTTAAAACTGGAAAAATATTCGGCAAAAATTGTTATGGCGACGCAAAGGTTGAAGAATTTGAAAGGCTTTACAGAAAAGAAAAATTAGACGCATATTATTCAGATTCTTACAGTGATTTGCCAATTATGATGTTTGCTAAAAAGGCTTTTTATGTTGAGGGTGACAAAATCACAGAAATCAATGCAAAAGAAACCTTTGAAACCATGGATATAAAACCAAGAAAATAAAATGGACCTTACTTATTTGTAAGGTTTTTATTTTTGTATAATTTGTGCTTGGTAAAATAAATAAAAGTGCTATAATGGAATTACTAACAAAAACAAAGAGGGACTCTATGGAAAAAGAAAAGATTGTTGCCTTTGGTGAGATTATGCTAAGGCTCACGCCACCTGATTACACAACTATATCGCAAGCGAGGAATTTTATTGCAAACTATGGCGGAGGCGAAGCAAATGTGCTTGTGTCGCTCTCGCACCTTGGTCATAGCACTGAGTTTATTTCAAAACTCCCAGACAATCAGCTTGGCGATTCAGCAATTGGTCACCTGCAAAGCCACGGTGTTGAAACAAAGCATATTGTGCGTGGTTCATCAAATATAGGTATGTATTTTGTTGAGACTGGTTTTGGTGGCAGACCATCAAAAGTGCTTTATAACAGAAAACATTCAGCAATAACCAGAATTAGCGAAAGCGAAATCAATTTTGATGAAGTCTTCAAAAATGCTAGCTGGTTTCATTTGTCAGGCATAACTTTAGCTCTTGGTGAGAAGGTTAGAGATGTTGCGATGAAGTGCTTGGAAACCTGCAAAAAATATGGCATCACCGTTTCATTTGACTTTAACTATCGTTCAAAACTTTGGACAATTGAAGAGGCGAAACCACACTTTAAAAAGGTTATCCCTTATGTTGATGTTTTGTTTGCAAATCACTTTGACCTTAACAAAATTTTGGATATTGAACTAGATGATGAAAATGTCGATACAATAACAAAAAAAATTGAGCTGTCAAAAAAGCTGATTGCAAACTCAAAAGTTCAGTATGTTTTTGGCACGGACAGGGTGGTGCACACTGCAACGGATAACTCGCTGTCTTCTTATTGCATCTGCAAAAGTGGCGAGTATAAAAGTGAAGGTCCAATCAGGTTTTCAATTTATGATAGGATTGGTGGTGGCGATGCATTTGCTTCAGGCGTCATTCATGGACTTATCAAAAACTTTAATGAGCCAGAATACGCCCTAAAGTTTGGTCTTGCAACATCAGTTCTTGCACACACGCTGTACGGCGATGTTTCAACGCTTTCTGAATCCGAAGTTGAAGAATTTATAAAAACTAATGGCAACGCTTCAATTCAAAGATAATAAAAAATAAAAATACAGCAGTTTTGCTGTATTTTTTAATATTTTTGCGGTTTTTTATTCTTCGGTTTGCGATTTTAAGAAATCGATTGCAATATCCATAATTTCTTTGTGGATATCTTCAATGTGCTTAATGTTATCATTTTCGTCAACGCAGTGAATAATATTCCAACCGAGTTTTTTAGCAAGCGTTAAGCCGTTGTTATAAGATTTAGACATATATTCAGTATCTTCTTCGTGAATGTCTTTGCTTTCGCCAGTTTTGTATTCTGCTCTGGCACGAGCAAGTTCCAAACTCTTTTCAACAGGCATTTCAATAAAGAAAACAAGGTCTGGGCGAGGGAGTTTGAGTGTGTCATACTCCAAATTTTCTTCCCATTCAATGAATTTCATTTTCTCGTCCATATCGTCGATTTTTGAACATTGATGGATAAAGTTTGATTGAACATATCTGTCAAATAATAATATTCCGCCATTTTCATAATGTTCTTTGAGTGTTTTTTGATATGTGCACATTCTATCAACGGCATAAAGCACTGACGCTTGATATGCATCAAGCACATTTGCAGACTTTCCAAATTCGCCCCCTAAATACATTTTTACTGGAGCAGAAGAACCACTTTCGTAATTTGGAAAACTTTGGTCTACCACATTATAGCCAAGTTCTTTAAGGTCGCTCAGTAATAATTGTTGTTGTGTGTGTTTACCAGCACCATCAGTGCCTTCAATTGAAATTATAATTCCTTTCATAAAAAATCTCCTAACACTATTTTACCAACTTTTGCTTGGTTTGTGAAATGATAGGAGATAGATTTTTATGTTTGTTTAATTTTTACAAATTTGGCGGTAGTCTTTAGCAATTTCATAGATTTCTGAAAGGGGAACAATTTGAATTCCCATACGCTCAAGGATTGGGATTGTGTCGAGGATTGCGTTTGCGGTGTTTTCGCCACCCTCAGCTCCAACGTGTCCAATAACAACAGAGTAGCCTTTATCTAGTGCAATATTTGCACCCTCGATAAGTCTATTTTGCACACCGCTATAACTTCGATTTTTGTGAGGTTCTAAAAACACATCTCTGCCAAGATAAATTGAGTCGGTTGCTGAGCACGCCTCTTCAGTTGCTTTGGTTTCTATTGTTCGGCTATCCAAAAAGTATAGATTATTTTCTTTTGCGTAGTTATAAATTGCAGACATTAAATTTTTGTTGCGTGTAACGCCTGAACCGATGTGTACATTAAAGCCTTTAACTTCAGGGAGCTCGTCTAGGCACTTTTCAAGTTTTTGAATTGCTTCCTGAGGGGAGTCTGTATTTTTTATATAGACTGGGCCGTACCAGCTCTCTGGCAAGTTGACGTGTGACTGCATTGGCATATGCAAAATTATTTCGTGGCCACCGTTTTTCATTAACTCAGCGTTCTGCTTGGAGTTGTCCACAAAAGGCAAAACTGCACAAGTGAGGGGCACACCAGCAGTCGCAAGTTTTGAAACTCCAGACTGGTCATAGCTTCCAAAATCGTCAATAACAATACACATTTTGGCAGTTTTTTTGATGAGTGGTTTCTCTGTGTTTTCCGCAAAAGCGGTCTGATTGTTATTGAAAAATGGTGCAAAAACTGCAAAAATCAGTGTAAAAGCTAAAATTTTAATTATTTTTTTCATATTTTTAGTATGTATTTTTGTGGTAAATATTATTTATTATTAGCTTAAAAACTTTATATAAAAATTAAAGTTTGACAATCTATTATGGTAGGTTTAAAATTAGTGTATGAAATTAGTAGGAACTGTTGAGCATATTATATACAAAAATAGCGAGAACGGATATACCGTTCTATCTTTGCTTGCGAAAGGTAGAACAATAACAGTTTCTGGAAAGTTCCCAATAATTGGCGTCGGTGAAGAGCTTGAGCTTGAGGGCGAATTTAAGGTTGTTGCAAGATACGGCGAGCAATTTGTGGCTGAAAGCGTTGTGGTTAACAAGCCTACTGATGTTGATTCAATAATTAAGTATCTTTCATCTGGGCTTATTTCTGGCGTTGGCGAAGTGACCGCACGAAACATTGTGAATAGGTTTGGCGAGGATACCCTTAAGGTTATTGAAAACGACCACCCAAGTTTAGCTAAAGTTAAAGGTGTTAGTGCAAGAAAAGCTAGTGAAATTCACGACGCTTACGAAGATATAAAAAAGATGCAACAGGCGGTTATGTTTTTGCAAAAGTACGACATAACAATAAATATGGCGGTTAAAATCTACAACAAATATAAGCACAAAACTGAAGAGATTTTAACGGACAACCCGTACAGGCTTGTGCAGGATATTGACGGCGTTGGCTTTAAAACTGCCGACAAAATTGCAATGAAAATGGGCGTCGCTTTTGATAGTGATATAAGGATTAGAGCAGGCATTATTTTTGCATTAACTGAAATTGCTGAAAAACAGGGTTCAACGATTGCATATTTCGACGAGCTCAAACGGTTTTCGCTTGAGGTTTTGGAACTTGATGAAAACTACTTAGAAAACCTTGAAGACGCAATCGTTGACCTTGAAATTTCTGGTCTGATTAAAAAAGTTACTCACAACGAAAGGGAAGCCTTGGCGATATCTTCATATTACGCAATGGAAGAGTTTATTGCTCAAAAGCTCATCAACCTTAACATTAATGCAAAAGTAGAAAAATTTGGCAACGATAATGAGATAGAAATTTATGAAACGCTAAACAAAATCACGCTTCACGAAAAGCAAAGGGAAGCAGTGCTTTCTGGAACAAATGAAGGCGTTGTTATTATTACTGGTGGCCCTGGAACAGGTAAAACAACAATTATCAAAGGGATACTCAGTATTTTTAAAAACAATAGAAAAAAGTGTCTTTTGATGGCGCCAACTGGTAGGGCTGCAAAGCGAATTGAAGAGCAAACAAAAGAGCCTGCGAGCACCATTCATAGAGCGTTGGAAGTTCAAGATGGAAAAAATGGCAGAAGATTTGTGCATAACGAGGGCAATCCGCTTGACGCTGACGTTGTTATTATTGACGAGGTTTCAATGCTTGATGCATTTTTGATGGGTTCGCTTTTAAAGGCTTTGAATTTTGGCACAAGACTTGTGCTTGTTGGTGATAAGGACCAGCTTCCAAGTGTTGGTGCAGGAAATGTGCTTGCTGACCTGATTGCAAGTGATGTGTTTAAAGTTGTTGAGCTAACTCAAATTTATAGGCAAAGCGAAGACTCAATGATTGCTTACAATGCTCACAAAATTAACAATAGTGAAATGCCTGATCTTAAAAAGAAGTCGAGTGACTTTTTCTATTCTTCAACGCACGAGCCTCAGGCAGTTGCAAATGAAATTGTGTCGCTCATCACCGAGCGTATGCCAAAGTTTTTTGACGACCTTAAAAGTGAAGATATCCAAGTTATCGCACCAATGAAGGCAGGGTTAGCAGGTGTGGATAATTTAAATGTTTTAATTCAAGAAAAACTTAATCCCAAAACGCCATTAAAAAAGCAAATTGAGCTCCAAAAGCGTGTGTTCAGGGAAGGTGACCGAGTTATGCAGATTGTGAATAATTACGACCGTGAGTGGGAAAAAATTACGCAGTTTGGCTATCCGATTTACGGCGAGGGTGTGTTTAATGGTGATATGGGAAGAATTAACGAAGTTAACACTGAAATTAATGAGGTTTCTGTAATTTTCGACGATGGCAGGCGTGCGGTTTACTCGTATGCCGAGCTTGACGAAATTGTGCTTTCTTATGCAGTAACCATTCACAAAAGCCAAGGAAGCGAATTTAAAGCGGTCATTATTCCAGTAATGGGTGGCAGTCCGCTTTTAATGAATAAAAACCTTTTGTATACTGCCGTCACAAGAGCAAAAAAGATGGTTGTTTTGATTGGCAAGAGTTCTAATATTTTTTATATGGTTAACAACAAAATGTCGGCAACTAGAAACACAATGCTCAAAAGTTTGCTTGAGAAATATATTAATGTTGTAAGCTAAATATTATAAATAAAAAATCACAGGGTTATTCCTGTGATTTTTGCTTTGGAGCTTTGAGGGCGAGTGGTGTAAAGTCGTTTACCATTTCTTCAATTATTTCGTCTTCAAATTCACCGTTGTAATTAACCATTAGAGGAAGCATATTTTTAAAGAGTGCCTTTAGTGTCTTTTTTGTGATAGGTTTTGAGTTGTGTTTGTCAAAAATTAATTGGTTAACGTACTGTGAGTAGTGGTATTTTTTTGAATTTGAGTTAACCATAACCATATAAGCATTGGTGATTTTCTCTGCTGGTAAGTTGACGATTCTTTGAACAAGCATTTCTTTGATTTCATCAACTGTATAGTTTGAGTTTAAGTAGCTGTAGTACCTAGCAACAAACTCGATTACCTCAGTTTTTTCTTCAGGCGGAGTGTTTAAAGTTTCTTCAAGCATATAGTTTGTTATTGGCTCAAGCAAAGATTCTGAAATTAGCCCTTGTATGTGTTTTTTGTTTGGGTTTTCGGTTATTGGGAAACTTTCAATTAGTCTCGTTATCGCCTGCCTTTTTATTTCCTCAATGTCAATATCGTGCGAGTTTGTGCTGAAAATTGTAGGGTTTTTGTACTCAGTTATTTTTGTTTCAGGGTAAAGGGCATCGATATTTGGTATTTTAATTTTGCGATAATATAACTTGCCATTTTCCCCGTAATATAAAAAGTTGTCGAACCTTATATTTGGATAAATTTTACTATGTTCGTCGCTTGTTAGCAAAAAGTGCTTGAAATTGAAGTTGTAACCCAGCTCAAGCAATTCTTTGTATTCCACTTGTATGCAGTCCCAAGTTGGGTCGGCGTTGTATAGTCCGTGAACATTGTATTTATCGTCTTCAATTCTAACAATGCAGTTTGCGTGATTTTCTATGTCTTGCCCGTCTTCAACGACGCA
>CAZFPH010000023.1:0-12343 GCA_964520955.1 uncultured Lachnospiraceae bacterium | reverse complement strand
GGCTTTTAATTCAGCTTCTCATGCACAATACAAACAATTTTTTAATCTTGTTAATATTATTTTACAAAATGAAGATTTATTAAAAGATGATTTTTATTATTGTATAACATTAGCACGGGTTATAAAATATGATAATACTCTACTAAAATCACAACAGATTGATAAAGAATTGTTTTATCACAATAAAGCCATGCAACTATCACAAAACAACAATTACCAACCATTCAGGAGATTAGCAGAACTATATTTATTAAAAGACCAATATTTAAAATCTGCTCAATACTTTGAACAAGAACATTTCATTTCGCAAGAAAATTGGTATTCAATGAATTATAATGTTCCACCAAATATCAGTTTGGAAGAACTAGATAATTTTTACAATAAAAATATTCCTTCAGAAAAAATTATAAACTATAATCAAACACTTAAATTTGAACAATTCTCTTTTCCTATCAAAGCAGGAGAAATATATATCAAAGCAGGAATAAATTATGCACTGGATTTTATATTAAGACAAAAAAAATCAATTTATTACAAAACATCTAAACTATTTAAAAAATATGCAGACACTTACTATACAAATATAATATCCAAACTACAAAAGGGTTATATCTATAAACCAACAAAAAAGAAAAAACTTTTAAAACAAATCGTATCATTACTAAAAACTTTAATTATAAAAAAACAGAGTTAATTTATGGAAAAAGTCGTTATTTATGCTCGTTATAGTTCAGATAGACAAACAGAACAATCTATCGAAGGCCAACTGACAGTTTGTCAGTCTTTTATCGAGCGAAATAATTTTAAGTTAGTTGGAACTTATATTGACAGAGCAATCTCTGGAACAACTGACCATAGACCGGATTTCCAAAGAATGATAAAAGACTCTGAAAAAGGTTTGTTTAAATATATAATTGTTTACAAACTTGATAGATTTGCTAGAAATAGATATGACAGCGCCATCTACAAAAATACTTTAAGAAAAAATGGCGTCAAGGTTCTTTCAGCCAGTGAAAATATCACTGATGCTCCAGAAGGTATTATTATGGAAGGTCTTCTTGAGAGTATGGCAGAATATTATTCAGCTGAACTTAGTCAAAAAATAAAGAGAGGCCAAGTTGAATCGTTTAAAAAGAAGAACACTCTCGGTGGACTTGTTCCCTTCGGTTTTAAAACTATTGATAAAAAATATGTTATTGACGAAGAAAAAGCCCCTATTGTGAAAGAAGTATTCAAAATGTATCTCGAGGACAAGCCAGTAACCGAAATTGCAGCTATACTAAAATCTCGTGGTGTTAAAAATTCACACAATCGATTTCTCTGCCCTAATTCAATTATGAATATGTTAAAAAACAAAAAATATATTGGTATTTACAAATTTGGAGAAACGGAGATTGCAGATTATATGCCTAAAATAATAGACGATAAAACATTTAACAATGTTCAAGAAAAAATAGCAAGATTTCAAAGAGCACCTGGTGCAGCCAAAGCAAATGTTAGATATTTACTATCTGGCAAACTCTATTGTGGCCACTGTAAAACTCTAATGGTCGCCGAAGGTGGCAAAGGTCATATGCGAACCAAAAACTATCGATACTATGCTTGTTCAAATAGAAAGAAACATAAAACCTGTGCTAAACACAATGTTCCTAAAGAGTGGCTTGAAAATTATGTTGTTAACGCAACTAAAAAACACATTTTTGAAAATAATTTTTATAAAACAATGATTGATAAACTCGTTAAAATGTATAACGATGAATTTTCTAATGATGAAATTTTAAAAACCCTTGAGTCTAACTACACAAAAACACAAAATGAAATTAACAACATTATAAATAGTATTAAGGCTGGAATATTTAGTCAATCACTTCAAAATGAACTTTCTAGCCTTGAAAATCAACTTCAAGAACTCGAAATTCAAATAAACAAGCAAGAAACTCAACTTAAAACCACTCACCCGTGAACACTTTGAATTTTGGTTTGAGCAATTTAGAAATGTTGACGAGCAAGATGAATTTTCTCGTGAATTTTTTCTTGACACTTTTGTTTATAAAGTGATTTTGTATGATAAAGAAATCACTATTGTATATTACAACTCAGATGACGACCAAGAAAAAAAGAGTATCGAAGAACTCGAAACTATGAGCTCTGATACTCTCATGACAGAATATTTGGATAAAAAGTCCGAATATTCTCAGAATGGTGGAGGTGGCGGGAGTTGAACCCGCGTCCAAAAAGTAAATTACTACCCCTTCTCCGTGTGATAGTTTGTTTTGAATCTTGCTGGCACATTTAAACAAACAAAATTTGTGCTAGCCAGTTGATTAAATCCCAACAAAAACCACACCAACATTGGTTTTTGCCCGCCCATTTAAGTTAACAACAACTAAAAGTTAGTGGGAAACTATTAATTGCCGGTCTGCCAAAGTTAGGCAGCAACTGCAGCGTCAGCTGCAACAAAATTATTATTTGCGTTTATTTTTTCTTGATTTTTACGAAGGTCAAGACTTCGCACACGCTTATAAATAGCACTTTAGCTCCCTGTCGAAACCAAAACACCCCCATGATGCACAAAAATTATCACTAGCCTTTGATTGCTCGCTCAATATCACGCCTTAAATCAGCCTTTTTCATATCCTGTCTTTTATCGTACAAATGTTTGCCCTTTGCAAGAGCAATCTCTACCTTTACCAAGTTTTCCTTGAAATACATTTTAGTTGGCACGATTGTAAGTCCCTGCTCTTTAACTTTTTTTTCAAGTTTTGCAATTTCTTGTTTGTTTAAAAGCAGTTTTCTTGTTCTTCTTTCATCAGGTGCAAACATTGTAGCCTTTTCAAAAGGTGAAAAAAAACAATTCAAAAGAAAAACCTCGCCTGAGCGAATAACAACATAGCTATCTTTAAGATTCACTCTTCCTGCTCTTGCCGACTTTACTTCACTACCTTCTAAAACAACCCCTGCTTCGAGAAAGTTATCTAAAAAGTAGTTATGTTTTGCCTCTCTATTTTCTGTGATAATTTTCATAACGGCATTATAGCACACAAATATTCCCAATGCAAGTATTTTTATATAATAATAACTATACTAACTTATTGACTTTTTACTAAAACCCTGCTATAATCTTGCTAGTTTTTATAAAAGGAGCATAATATGCAAAATAATAATAACAAAACAATCAGAGTACCATATAACCTTGAAATCAAAAATGCAGAAAATGCACAGGCCGAAGTTTCAAGTTTTTTAAATTATTTTCCTGAACTTATGAGCCAGGTTAACCAAACAGGTCTTCCTGCAATCGTAGATTTGCACGTAACTAACGCTCAAGGAAAAACTGAAGTTTTAGACCTACAAATTCCAATTATTCCTTTTAACTACAAAACTAACACCGTTAAGGATTTAGACGATTTTGTAAGGATTGCAAACTCTTCAGAAGCTTCTACATATAACGCAAATGTTAATCATCTAATGCTTCAAACAAGATTAACAGGCTACCTTAATGATGTTTATGCTTATATTTCATCTGAGCTTGCTGAAAAGCTTGGAACAACCAGAGCTATAAATCCAAAACAAGCTTATGCTCAAAGAACACAAAGAAATGTTTTGAAATTTAAGTTCAATCAAATGCTTGATGCAATTAACCGCTATAGTAGTGGCGATAAAACAGAAAAACAACCAGCAAATAACTAAACTTTAGGCAGATAATAAATCTGCCTTTTGTATTGACTTTTTATTAAAAATAAGTTATAATACTATTACTTAGGGAGATATTTTATGGACTTATCTAACACAGACGAACTACAGATGATTTATTTAGGTTTTTCACAAAAAGATGGAGCCCTTTCTCTTTCTGTGGACGGAAAGGAATACAAATTGGAAGATTTTGAATCGTCAGTAAAATCCATTGTTGATTTTGTTTCAACATTTTCATATAATCCAATCATTGCAAAAATCGAAGTTCTGGATAAAAAAGGTTTTTTTTGTTCTTTCATTAAACCTTCCAATTATGCCAGCTTTTTTGGATATTAAAGATACTACTGACATTTCTCTATTAAACAATCCTGAGTATTCTGATTTAATGAAAAAAAGAGCTCGCAGTTTAACAAATGGTGAAACACAAAATTTAGTTAATAGTAGAACTTGCGAATATATGAATTATATCAGACACGAACTTGCGTGTGCTTATGTTAGATGCATCAGCTCAGGCAAAGATAAACTCGCAAGGCAGATTCAAGCACTCCCTGTTCTTAATGGTTTTGATATTTCAAACTTTAGTAATTCTAACACAGGCAGAGTTGTATACAAAACCCCACAACTCCTAAAATACCCTATGAAAATTGAAGGCGAAACCTTTGCAAAGCAATATTATATGGGACTGCAAGAAGACGTTCCAGATTCCAAAAAAGACACCGCTTTCTGGGACAATGTTTCAGCAAGAGACAGAGAATATATTAAACTTGATGAAAATTTAACCTTTACACTTGCCCAGTTAAAGAAAAAATATGGCAAAATGGATTTTGTTTCTGACAACGTAAGTTCAACTTACATAAACGCCCCTAAACAATTCAATTTTTAATACAAGGGAGAAATAATATGCAAAATATTATACCAAAAAAAGCACAAAATGGAAGATATGTAATCAAAGAAGATTATAAACTTTTTTTAGGGAAAACAACACCTAATGGTGAAGAATACGGCACAGCTTCTCTGGCGTCATACATTCATAATGTGGTAAATTCTTGTGATGAATTTGGTGTTCCTGCAGAAATTACTATTAGAATTTATTTAGCACCCAACAAAAAATTTGCAGATTATAAGCTTTATATTCTACCAACTATAATTGAAAAACATAAAAACGAACCTATGTTTACTGAAATTTACACCTGTTGTGAAGACCACGTGGATACTCTTGCACGAACAGAAAAAGAGAAAAAAGCAAATAAAAAAGCATTTACCACTTTAGCTGATGAAAATGCAAATAAAGCTATTCTTTATATTCAAAGAGAATTTTGCTTAAGATATCTTGAACTTAAATCAAGTGAATATAAATCATCTGAAGACTATGAACTTATTAAAATACTTGAAAATCTTACATTGACAAAAGCTTTCAAACTTCAAGATATAAAAGAGAAGAATATCTCATTAAAAAAAATCAAGTCTTTAGATTTTTGCGATAAAGATAAAAGGAGTTCAGATTATAATGCAGTTTATGAATATTCCTTAACCTTCCAACAAGAACATTTTGGAACTCCTGATACGGAAATTGTTGCTGTTAGTGATAACTATACAATTATCGGTCTGCAAAAAGGAAAATCTGAGAAACAGCGTACATTTTATGCAACACTTGATGCTCTTGCAAATCAAGTTAAATTAGATAAAGAGGTCATTGATTACGGAATTTTCTCAGCATACACAACCAAAAAGAAAACTATGAAACCAAAAGGTTTAGGCGACATATAAAAAACAGCCAAACGGCTGTTTTTTATTGTTCTTTTTTACTAACTATTACCCTACTCGATGTCCATTTTGTGGTAATTTTTAAGAAATAACTTCAAAACATCAATTTGATTTTGAAGGTCTTTTCCAATATCAGTATCCATAACTTTGAGCCTATTTTTGTACAACTGAACCTCAATGGTTTCAGATTTTAAATCAAGTTTTCTTTTGATAGCTTCCCTTGTTTTGCAAAATGGCGAATGGGTTGTTAAATAAAGTCCGTGCGAGTTCGACATTAATGTATATCCGCCAATACCTGTGCGTTTGTGATACGCTTTTGACAATCCGCCATCAATAATTATATGCTTGCCGTTTGCACTGATTGGACTTTCACCATCTTTAACCCTAACAGGCACGTGTCCATTAATTATGTGTGCATAAGGTCCAACTACACCGAATTCCGCAAGAATTTTATCACAAAAACTTTCATTCTTAACAAGGTCATAGTAAGGATTTTTATTTTCCTTAATCTTTCGATTGGTCATATAAGTTTCATAAGTTCTCATAACGTCTCTGCCAAAAAGCGGAGAATTTTTTCCACACCATAAAAACCACATAAAATCAATAGAATATTTATCTCGATTGTTGTATGCCGACAAAACCACTCTATTACATTTGTCGTAAAGCTCTTTGCCTGCATATAGCTTATCTCCAATTTGGATTTCGGTAAAATTTCCTTTCTTGTCGCAAGGCACGCAACTATGCATAAGCAAATTGTTGTTATGAACAAGGTACATACTTCCCTGCCTAACCAAAAAGTGTATATGTTCTTTAAGCCTTTTGCTTTGCATAAATTCCTGCTTCAAAATGGCAATTAAAGATAATTCCTCTTCAGTAAGTTCGTCGTCCTTTAGCAAAATTCTGTTGTTCATATCCCACTCTGGGTGTCTGCGAATAATCTTGTTTTCAAGTTTAAACTGTAAAATTGTTATTGCCTTGTGCATTTTTGAAAGCAGTGGCTCATCATCAAATGGATTTGTATCGTTTTCAAAGTCTTTAATTCCGAAATTTGTGCAAGGGTCATCTTTGTAGTATTTAACAGCAAAAGTTTCAAGTGCCCTAAGGTTTATTCCATAACCACTTTCCAAAATACCCAAATTTTTATAACCACAGTTTATCCTAATAACATTTGCTATGCACGCAGTATTTCCAAGGTACGCACCAATCCACAAAACATCGTGGTTTCCCCATTGAATATCCAGTGAGTGATAAGACATAAGCCTATCCATTATTATATCCGAACCACTTCCTCTGTCGAAAATATCACCAACAATATGCAAATGGTCGATTGCAAGCCTTTGAATAACCTGACAAAGTGCAATAACAAAATTATCTCCCTCTCCAAGCTCAATAATGCTCGTGAGAATATTTTCGTAATAACTTTCTTTGCTTGCCTCTTCCGACATATTGATAAGTTCGTCCATAATATAAGCATAGTCTTGCGGAAGGGCTTTTCTCACTTTGCTTCGTGTGTATTTGCTCGAAACCGCTTTGAGAACCCTCACCAGATTTAATAGCGTTTTCTTGTACCAGCCGTTTATATCTTTTTCTGTTCTTGTTATCATTTTTAGGCTTTCTTCAGGATAATAAATAAGCGTAAGTAAATCTTGGATTTCAGCACTAGTCATATAGTTTTTGAAAATAGCCTCAATTTTTAACCTAATCACGCCAGACGCATTCTTCAAAATATGAATAAATGTGTCGGCCTCGCCGTGTAGGTCACTCAAAAAATGTTCTGTGCCCTTTGGCAAGTTTAAAATTGCCTGCAAATTTATAATCTCACTAATCGCTTGATTTGGCGATTTGAGAAAATTGTTAATCAAACTGTTGTATTTTTCTATATCAACTTCCACTTAAAAAATCGTCTCCTAATATAAGATATGATTAAAGTTTACACCACCGTAATTTTTTTCGCAAAGCATCGGACCTTGCTTGCAATACCAAGTTTTTATAATTAATATAAGATATTTTTTATAAAACAAAAAAAACGAACCTATATTTTTAAGTTCGTTTTTTAATTTTTCAGTTTTTATTTTCTGCGATTTTTCTTTCTGTAATGCTTATCGTTATTGTGCCTTTTGTAGTCTTCACTTTGTCTTTGCTTTTTGTATTCCTTGGCACTGAACATTTCTTCCTTTTTCCTTTCTTCTGGTTCACGGTGGAAGTCAGAAAGTTCAAAATCGATATGCCTTAGCACAATGTCAGTTTCAACAACACGGATAGAAATCCTGTCACCAATTTTATAAACTTTGCCCATTCCGCTAATTGAATATCTATCCTCATTATACTCATAATGACCCTTTGGAAGTCTGTCTACAGAAACGAAGCCTTCAATGGTATTATCGAGCTCAACGAAGAAACCATTAGGTATTACGCCTGACACAGTACCCTCAAAAACCTCGCCAATCTTGGTCTGCATAAACTCTGTTTCCTTTTGGGCATCAACCGTGCGTTCGGCTTCTTCAGCCTGCCTTTCAGTGGTGCTTGACCTTTCAGCAGAGCCTATAACAAAGTTCTCAAAGTACTTTATTTTCTTGTCAGTCATCTTGCCCTCTAGCACATTCGACATAATTCTGTGAATAGTTAAATCAGGATATCGCCTGATAGGCGAAGTGAAGTGACAGTAGTCTTTGAGAGCTAAACCAAAGTGGCCTAGATTTTCGGTTTCGTACCTTGCCTTTTGCATACTTCTGAGCATAACCTTTGATAGAGCTGGAGAGTAATCTTGCCCCTCGGCTTGTTTAAGCATAACCTGAAAATCTTTTGGTGTCATTTCTCCACCATTGGTATTAAACTTTAGACCAAGGCTACCAGCAAAAGCTCGGAATTTTTGAACACGCTCAGGGGTTGGTGTTTCGTGCACACGATACACAAATGGTATTTTCATATTGTCAAAATGTCTTGCAACAACTTCGTTTGTGAGAACCATAAATTGTTCAATAATTCTGTCAGAAAGTTCTCTTGGCTTGCGGTGAACATCAACAACATTTCCCTCTTTGTCTAGCACGATTTCTGGCTCTGGGATATCAAAATCAAGCTGACCCGCACTATTTCTTCTTGAAATCAAAATCTTGGCAAGGTCCGCCATATTTTTAAGTAATGGAACAATCTCTTTATATTCATTGCAAAGAGACTTGTCGCCCTCTAGTATTTTTGTTACTTTGTTATAGGTCATTCTGTATGCCGACCTCATAACACCCTTGTGGATTTCATAGTCAGCAACTGAACCATTTGGCTTAATTTTCATTTCAACAGCCATACAGAATCTGTCTACATTTGGATTAAGCGAACAAATTCCGTTTGATAATGCCACTGGAAGCATTGGAAGCACGTGGTCTGGAAAATAGACAGATGTTCCTCTTTTAAACGCTTCTTCGTCGATTTTTGAGCCCTCACGAACGTAGTGCGAAACATCGGCAATATACACGCCAAGATTATACACGTCGCTTTGTTTTTCAACTGAAATCGCGTCGTCAAAATCTCTTGCATCATCGCCATCAATGGTGATAATTAGCCTATCACGGTAATCTTTTCTACCGGTAGTATCTTCTTTTTCTACTGGGATTGCAACTTTTTTTGCTTCCTCTTCAACCTCGTCAGGAAACTCTTCAAATAAGTTAAACGAACGAATAATTGAAAGTGTCGTTACTCTTGCATCTTTCGGGTCACCCAAAATTTCTCTAACTCTACCTTTTGCCATTTTTATATTGGTTGGATAGTCAAGAATGTCCAGAACAACTTTCGTGTTTGTTGTTGCTCCATTAAGGTCATCGTTTGCAACATAAACAGATTCGGCAAAACGCCTATCGTCAGGAAGCACCGTTGCAATGCCTTGGTCGCTTATTGAAAGGATACCAACAACCACCTTAAAACCACGCTCTAAGATTTCTGCAACCCTGCCCTCTTCTTTATTATTTGCCACTAATGGCAGGTCTCTTCTGTATTTTCTATCTCTGCCATCAATTCCAACCTCAATCATAACGGTATCGCCGTGGCAGGCATCGTTCAAATTCGCACAAGAAATAAATATATCCTTGTCTTTTTCGCCTGAAATTGGTCTTGCAAAGGCGTAATCTTTGCTAGTTCCAAGAAGTGTGCATTTAATTAATCTCGTTTTGTTTTCAAGGATATAATCGCCGTTTTTAAGCTTTGCTAATTTTCCATCTTTAACAAGACCATCAAGAGTTTTTGAAAGAGTTCTTTTATCAAAGCCATACTCAAGTCCTGTTGCCTTTGCAACGTCGTTCAAACTGAACTTACGCTTTCTCATAAGCAGTATTTTATTGTATATTGTTTCTACAAAGTTCATAATTTTACCTCAGTTTCATTATATATAACAGATTTTCAAAAAACAAACACTATTATTGCTTTTAAACAAATTAGTCTATTTTGACATTATTTATGCAAAACATAAGCACCTCTATTTTTATTATAATAACAGAAAAATTCAATGTCAAACGCAATACAAATGTAACATTTGCTATATTCCAAAAACTATTGACATTTATTTAGCATAGTTTTATAATAAAAATGTATTATTTCGGTAGGTAAGGCTACCACAGGGATACGGGTTACTGCCGTCTTCAAAAGGAGACTTTTGCTGTATGGTTTGAACAAATTTTCTCGAAACAAACCAAGGGAAAATTTAATGTAACTTCATTGCCCTGCGGAGCTAACGCTTGTACGGGTTACTCTTTTGATATTCAAAAATTCCTGTATAAGTGCTTAACTTGCAGGAATTTTTTATTGTAAGGAGGTAATTTTAATGATTGACGAATTAATTGCCCTTTTTGAAGCAGAAGAGTTTGATAAACTTGAAAAATTAGCTCAAGAAACTCCTATCGACGAGCTTACATTAGAACTGACAAAAATCGATAAGGACTTACTTGTAAAAATCTTCCCTAAGCTCCCAGAAGATATTTCTGCCGAGTGCTTTTTGCACTTCAAATCGTCTCTTCAAAGATACTTGGTAGATAATATTTCTGGTATGCAATTCAAAGAGATAACTGACGAAATTTTGGAAACCGAAAACGTAGAAGAAGAACTCAAAACAGAAATTTTCAACGACATTATGCTTCAGGCAGAAGCTGATGTAAGGCACGAAAAACTCCTTGAAATTATTGATAAAATAGAAAATAAGGCGTTTTCTTCCCTAAAACCTATTTTAACCGAGATGCGGCCAATTGATATCGCTGAACTCATAAATGACATCGATGAGGAAAAAGTTTTGATTGTGTTCAGGCTTCTTCCAAAATATCTTGCAAACCAAACATTTGTTGAAATGGATGCTGACACCCAAGAAATTGTCATTAAAGCTTTCACTGATAAAGAACTTTCTGGCATGATCAATGATTTGTTTGTTGACGACACTGTGGACCTTATTGAAGAAATGCCATCAAATGTTGTCAGGAGAATTTTAAAAGTTGCAGACAAAGAAACTCGTGAACAGATTAATAAGCTTATGGGTTTCCCAAAAGATAGTGCTGGTTCAATTATGACTCCAGAATGCATCACCCTACGCCCTTGGATGACCGCAGATGAAGCTCTTGCAAAAATGCGTAGACAAGCTTTTGATAAAGAAACTATTTACACCTGCTATGTTACAGACGATGAGAAAAAATTGCTCGGTATTGTTACTGCAAAAGATATTATTATCCATAACCCAGCTGACAAAATTGGAGACTTTATGCACGATAATATCATTTCTGCACACACTCACACCGACAAGGAAGAGGTTTCTAACTTGCTTGCAAAATACGACCTGCTTGCAATCCCTATCCTTGACAACGAGGACAGAATTAATGGTATCGTTACTGTTGACGACGCCATCGACGTCATTCAAGACGAAGCATCTGAAGACATCAGCAAAATCGCAGGTATCGCACCAACAACAAAGCCATATTTGCAACAAAGCGTGTTCTCAATTTTCAAGCATAGAATCCCATGGCTTGTAATACTACTACTTTCAGCAACATTCACGGGTCTTATAATCAACATTTATGAAAGCACTCTCAATTCCCTCAGCCCACTTTTATTTGCGTGTATACCAATGCTTATGGGTACTGGCGGAAACTCTGGCGGACAGGCTTCAGTAACAATAATCCAAGCACTTGCAACCGATGAAATTTCGTTTAGAGACATAATAAAAGTTATCTGGAAAGAAATCAGGGTTGCGGTTGTTACCGCCTTAATCCTTGGTCTTGTTTGCTTTGCAAAACTTCAACTTATTGATAACCTAATTTTTGGATATAACTACACTTTAAAAATATCTTTTGGTGTGTCAATATCACTCTTTGTTACTGTTTGTGCAGCAAAGATTGTGGGTGCTTGCTTGCCTCTGCTTGCTAAAAAATGTCACCTTGACCCTGCTGTTGTCGCAAACCCATTCATTACAACAATTGTAGACGTTCTATCACTATTAATTTTCTGTGCTTTCTCAGTATCACTCTTATAGTTTCATTAATAACAAAAACACAATTTCTTGTGGTTAATAACAAAAAATTGTGTTTTTATTATGCATAAAATTGGCAAAAAAAACACTACCAAACAGTAGTGTTTTAATTATTTATTAAACTAACTCAACAAGTGCCATTTGAGCGTTGTCACCACGACGAATTGTTGTTTTAACAACTCTTGTGTAACCGCCCTTTTGACCAACTTCTTTAGCACGTTCAGCATACTTTGGAGCAATGTCATCGAAGATTTTTTCGATTAAAGGCATTTCAATTCCTTGTGTTCTTGTTTCAAAGTCAACAAGTTTTTCTCCTTTCTTTCTTTGCTCTTGTCTATCTTTAAGCATAGCGATAATTTGTCTTCTAGCAGCAAGCTTCTTAACGCCGTCTTTAGATAC
>CAZFPH010000022.1:0-12693 GCA_964520955.1 uncultured Lachnospiraceae bacterium | reverse complement strand
AGTTTACAAAGGTAATTTGTTTGGGATTTTGATGAACAATATGTTAAATATTTTACACAATCACCAAGAAAATTTGTGTCTTGAAAGGATATTTTTGAAACTTTATTTTTTCTGTAAAACGTAATAAAAACTACAATAAACAATAGAAATGATATAATATTTGAAACAAAAAGAGATAATTTTGCGTTTTTTAATATCTTATTTAGCCATCCAAAAGTTAAAATAAGTGTTATCGAGCTGATTACTATTGAATCAATAAATATTGCAAGTTTTGATTTATACATAATTAATTATTAGACATAAAGTTATTATTAATTCAATAATTATTCACTTATATTAAAATTGCAAAAATGCGGTATTTTTATTAAAAAAGGAGAATATATGTTTAATTTATCGAAAAATAAACAAGAAAATAATATCGTAAATAATAAAGTGGATTTTACATTATTAGACCCAAGAGCAACTTATTCTGATATTGAAAAGTTGTGTGATATTGCATATAAAAATGACTACTATTCGGTGTGTGTTAATCCGTGCAATGTAGCATATGTGAAGGGATATATTGCTGATAACTTTGATAATAAATTAAAAGTGTGTTCTGTTGTTGGATTTCCGCTTGGTGTTAATGTTACTGATGTTAAACTTTTAGAAACTAAACAAGCTCTGCAAGATGGTGCAGATGAGATTGATTTTGTTATTAATATTGGAAGGGTGAAAACTGGTGATTATGAGTATGTTAAAAATGAAATTGCGAAAATGAGGAAGGCAACAAAGAGACATATTTTAAAAGTAATCATTGAAACTTGCTATTTAGACGAAAATGAAATTATAAGACTTTGTGGTATTTGTTCTAAATGCAAGGTTGATTTTGTTAAGACTTCGACTGGGTTTGGTTCGGGCGGTGCTACAGAGTCTGCTGTTTCACTAATATATAAAACGTTAAATGGAAGTTGCAAGGTTAAGGCATCTGGTGGAATTAGAAATAGGGCTCAAGCTGTAAATCTTATCAATCTCGGTGCCTCTAGAATTGGAACTAGTCATATCATTTAAAAAATACTATTAATTTATAATTGTTTGTGCTATAATATTTTTAAGGATTTTGATTATGGAAGAGTTTATTACGCATAGTGAAAAAGAGACTTTAGAGATTGCTAGAAAATTTGCTAGCAGTCTTTCCTCGGGAGATATTGTTTTGCTTAATGGTGATCTAGGAGCTGGTAAAACAGTTTTTACAAAAGGGATTGTTAGTGAGCTTTCTAACGGAAAGATTATTGCAGTTTCTCCAACGTTTGTTATAGTTAATGCTTATGATACGTTGCCAGTTGTTAATCATTTTGACTTGTATAGAATTAATGATGTTTCTGAACTCGAGGCAATTGGGATAGAGGAATATTTGTATTCGGATAGTATTAATATTGTTGAATGGTCAGTAAGAGCCATTGAATTGTTTCCACAAGATTCTATTGTTGTTGAAATAATAAAAATTGACGATGATACTCGTAAGATAAGGATAGGAAGATAATATGAATAATTTAATAATAGATTGCTCGGCGGGAATGAGTTTGTATGTTTTGAAAGATGAAAAAATTTTTTCTTTTATTGATGAAAATGAAAAAAGGCACACAGACGATTTACTTGTTGCCTTAGATGATTTGATAAATAAAGCAGGACTTAAAATTTCTGATATTAATAATATAGGTGTATGCGTTGGACCTGGAAGTTTTACTGGTGTTCGAGTTGCGATTTCCATTTGCAAAGGATTGTCTATTGCTGTTAATGCTAAAGTGTTTCAACTTACAAATTTCGATTGTTACTTTGATGGTTTTGATAATCAAATCATTGTACTTGAAGGTTTTTCAAAATTCATCTATACGAGGAAAATATTTGATGGTAAAGTTATTGATGCTTGTGAAGATATTGATGCGTTTTCAGGATTTGTAAAACAAAAACACCCTGACGCTCAAATACTTGTTCCTAATGAAAAAGTGCAAAAATTATTAAAAAATTATGAAATTAATGCAAAAATCTGTGAAAATTACATAATTACTGCGTTTAATCAAAAATTTAAAACTGACGAATTTATTGAAATCAATCAAATAGCTCCAGTGTATTTAAGGGCATCGCAAGCTGAAATTGAAAGAAATAAAAAACTAAGCAGTGAAAAGTAGTATGGAAGAAAAAACTAATTTTTATGTTTTTCCACTAACCATTGATGATGTAAAAACTGTTCAACAAATTGAATCGAAACTTATTGGTATCACCAGAGAAGAAAAGGTGATTGAAACGATAAATAGTACCACGCTAAAATACTTTGTTTTGAAAATTAATGGTGAAGTAGTGGGTTTTTTCGAGTGCTCAATAATTGCTCCTGAAGCAGAACTTTTTGATATTGCAATAAGTGAAACATATCAAGGCAGGGGTTATTCAAAAATCTTAATGGATTATTTTTTATCTCACTGTAAAGAATGCGGTTGTAACACAATTTTTTTGGAAGTGAATAGTATAAACCATAAAGCAATTAAATTATATGAAAAGTATGGATTTGTTAGTTACGGTATAAGAAAAAATTATTATGGTGAGAATGATGCTATTTTAATGAAGTGTGAAATTTAATATTGAATTAAAAATTAAAGTGAATTACATAAAGATAGGCAATAGTAAAAGTATTATTGTTTTTTTGCACGGTTGGGGTGCTGATTTAAATTCTTTTTTTTGGCTTAGGAATTTTTTTCTAGATAAAACAGTATTGTTTGTTGATTTTTCCGGTTTTGGTGGCTCTCCTGAACCTGATGTTCCATATTTTGTTTCTGATTATGTTCAAGAGTTAAAGTCACTTATTGGTGAATTTGAAGTTTCTAGTTTAACGCTTATTGGACATTCATTTGGAGGAAGAGTTGCTATAAAATTTGCAAGCCTGTATCAAGATGACTATGACGAGTTTAAGTTATGCTTAGTTGATTCTGCTGGTGTTCTACCAAAAAGAGGAATATCGTATCATCTTAAGGTTTGGAAATATAAACGATTAAAAAAGAAGGCGATAAACTCTAGCAAATACAGAGAAAAAATAAAAGATATGGGGTCGTCTGATTACCGAAAGCTTTCTAAGGTTATGAAGCAAACATTTGTTAATGTTGTTAATGAAGATTTATTGCCGTTTGCAAAGTTTATCACCGCTGAAACTATTATAGTCTGGGGAAAAAAGGATAAAGACACAAAATTATATATGGCGAAAAAACTGAATAAAGCCATAAAAAACAGCAAGCTTTATATTTTTGAAAATGCTGGGCATTTTTCTTTTTTAGATAACAAACTAGAGTTTTTAATTCTTCTTGACACATTCATAAAAAACTAATATTATAAATTAGAGGTAAATATGAGATTTTTATGCTTAAACACATCATTGCTGGATAGTAATCTTGACTTGATTATGTTTACAATAATAGCTATTTTGTCGACTGTTTTAATGATTTTTGTGGGTTACAAACTTTTGCAAGTTTTGCAACTTACTGGATATAAATTAAACGGACTTATCAAGTGGTTTAAAGAGACAAAATATTCGTATATGTCTAGGCTTTTTATGCTTACATTTTTGCTGTTATCTTCAATGCTTATGACGAATGTTTTACTTGCTGACTTTTTTGTGCAAAGAATTTTTAGTTATGTTAGCATTGTGTTTTATGTGCTTTTCTGTTCGCTGTTTATTACTAATCTTTTTTCTGCAAAACAAAAAACACCATTAAAATATACAATGAGAATGACAAGGCTTGTTATCGTGTTTGCAATTTTGGTTGGTGGATTTACTTGGCTAGTTCAATACATTGGTTATATGTATATTCCATATTTGTCATTTGGACTTATAGGTATTATTCCTGTAATGTTACCATTGTTTGTAATTTTGGCGTATTTTATAACTTATCCAATTGAAAAATTAATTTCTAATTCATACTTAAAAAAATCAAAAAAGAAGATTCAATCACAAAAAGATTTATTAGTTATTGGTGTGACAGGTTCTTACGGAAAAACATCAGTTAAAAACATTTTATCGACTATATTGTCTGAAAAATTTAAAGTTTGTTCAACGCCTGCAAGTTATAATACTCCACTAGGTCTTTCAAAAACAATACTTTCAAAACTTTCGCCTGAAGATAATATTTTTATTGCGGAAATGGGTGCTAAACAACGTGGTGATATTGATGAGCTTTGCTCAATGGTTAGCCCAAGTATAGGAATTATTACAGGTATTGGAAATCAGCACCTATTAACATTTGGAAACATTGACAATATAAGCAAAACTAAGGGTGAACTTGCTGACTATATTGTGAAAAATAACGGTAAAATTTACTTTAATGTTGACACTGAGGCAACACTTGAGTTATCAAATAAATATAAACAGGGGATAAAAACAGCTTCATTGAGCTTAGAATACGACTTGAAAGTTGAGGGTGTGAAAGTTGATAAAACAGGTTCAACATTCAAGCTGTGTTATAATGGTAAAAAAGTGGAATGTTCAACAATGTTGCTTGGTAGTCATAATGTATCAAATATTGTACTCTCAGCAAGGGTTGCGTTAGACCTGGGGCTTAGTTTAGAAGAAATTTCAAATGGAATATCAAAATTAAAAGCTATACCTCACAGGCTGGAAATTATTAAATCTGCAAGTTCGTACACGATAATTGATGATGCATACAATAGTTCTGTTGAGGGTAGCAAGGCGAGTCTTGACGTGCTTTCAAAATTTGAGGGCAAGAAGATTGTTATCACTCCTGGACTTGTGGAACTTGGTTCAGATCAGTTCAACTCAAACTTTGAATTTGGAAGAGATTTAGCGAGAGTTTGCGATTATGTTATTATTGATTCAACAATTAATTATGATGCTATTTCTTCAGGTTTGATTTTTGCAGGATTTGATGAAAATAAAATTATCCAAGCGTTAAATTTATCCAAATCTGTAGAAATTTTATCTGATATTGCTGGTGAAGGCGATATTGTTTTATTTGAAAATGATTTGCCTGATAATTATTCATAAATTTAAACACTCTAACGTGCAGTTTTACTCACTTAGGGTGTTTTTCTATCTATAATATTTAACAATAATAGCTAACTCTTCATATAATGTTTATATGGAGGGTTTTATGAAAAATGTACTTTTAGTGTGTGGTGGAAAATCCTATGAACACGACATTTCAGTTGTAACGGCAACTCAAATTTTTTCAAAGACTAAACTTGATGATGTAAATTTGATATTTTTTTATATATCTCGAGATAACAGGTATTTTATATACACAGCAAAAAAAGTAAACCTAACAGAATTTTCAGTAAACAAATTTAATGAAAAAAATAAGAACTTTAAGGAGGTTGTCTTTGTTAGCTCAGAGAAAAACAAATTGTTTGCAAAATCAATGTTTGGGCTTAAAGAATACGTAACTGTTAATAATGCAATTATTTGCTGTCACGGCAGTTCTGGTGAAAATGGAAAACTTGTATCAATGCTTGAAAGTGTGGGTATTAGTACCACATCTGGTATGTTTGATTCACTTGCAGTTTGTATGAATAAATTTTTATTTAAGCAAGTGATGAAAGGTTTGAAAGTTCCTATTGTTAAAGGATTTAGACTGAAAAGAGGAGAATATGAGACCAGTGAAAAAACTATAAATTTTAAGCTTAGTGTGTTAAAATTTCCTGTGGTGATAAAACCAGCAAATGGTGGCAGTTCAATAGGAATTTTTATTGCTAACGATATCCAAGAATTTAAGAAAAAAACGATTGAAGCGTTTGAATTTGATAATGAGCTTTTGATTGAAAGATTTATCGAAAATGCCAGAGAGTTTAATGTTGCAGTGCTTGGTTTTGGAGACGATGTCAAAGTTTCAGAGGTTGATGAACCTTTAAAACAAAATGAACTGTTAACGTTTGCAGATAAGTATTTAACTAGTAATGGCTCAAAAAAATTAGGTGGAAATAAAAATTCTATGGTGACGCAAAAGAGAAATTTGCCGGCAAATATATCTAACGAACTCACAGATAAAATTAAAAACACTGCCATCAAAATATTTAGTAATTTAAATCTATGCGGTGTTGTTAGGATTGATTTTTTGTATGACGAAAATCGAGATAAGTTGTACGTTTGTGAGGTTAATGCTGTGCCTGGCTCACTTTCATATTATTTTTTTGATAAAGGTCGATTTTTGCTGAATGATTTTGTGGAAAAATTGATTGAGTTGTCTGAAAGAAAAGCTATATATGAGGACACATTTAAAAAAGAATTTGCAACATCTGTGTTAGATTAATTTTAATTCGTTATATAATCTATAACGAATTTTTTATTGATTAAATTTGATTTTAGGGTTTAATTTGTTTTGTTTTATTTGGGGAATAATGTATACTAGAATTAGTATTTTGTATAAGGGGATATTATGAATAATTTTTTCTATAAAAGTTCAGAATATTCTTTGTTTAGAAAAGCGTTAAGAGATACAAATGGCGAACCTGTGCTAATTAATATTTTATCTACAGACCCATCTCTTAATGAAGATAAACAGGAAACTGTGCAACCTCAACGTAAAAGTCAAAGTTCAAAATTTGAGCCAACAACTCCGTTTGGCAAATTTTTTGGTGCAAGAAAAGCCACAAGAACTACTCCTGTGGATATGAAAGACTTTTCTTCTTGGAAAAACAAGAACTACAGAAAGGTTGAACAGAGCATTAATGCTGAGTCTGAATCAACAGCTCCTAAGTTTTCACTTACTGACTATATGAATAAAACAATGGGTGAAAATAAGTTTAATGATGCAGACCAAGTTAAGAATGACACACAAAAACCTATTAACGAACTTTCTACTGAAGACCCATTATACAAAAGATTCTCGCTTGATAGTTATTTGCATAAACTAGAAGAGCAAAACAAAGCAAAAGACAAATTTAATGCAAATGATGACCTTCTTGAGCCTCTTGGAGATGTTTCACAAGACGTTGTTCCTGATTCATCTCAAGATGAAGACTTTGGTCTTACTTCAGATGTTAATGTTGAAGGCGTTGCATTTGATGAAGATATTAGTGGTGAAAAGTTCTCCTTTGACCAATCAGAACTTGATAAGGTTAAGAGCAGGCTTGAAAAAATGGAGCGTGAAGCCGCAAATATCAAAGATAAGCCAACTGCAAAAGTTATTAATTCTAACGAACTTACTGATATTGCTCACGATGGCGAACCTGACGAATTAGATGTTGATAAACTACTTGGAGAGGGTTCTAGTGAAGACGATATTGACAGAGTAAATAAAAAGATGGAAGGTTTAGAGGGTCAAGAAACTGACGCTCAAGAAACCGTTCAAGAAACTCCAAAAGTTACTCATAAAACATTTATCGAAATTAACAGAACTCCTGGAACTGAAACTTCAGTGCTATCTGAAAGTGACAATGACAGCGATATTGCAGAAAGTAATTCTGACGATGAGTTTGATAAACTTATGCGGGAAATCGACGCAGAACTTGATGCTGAAGAAGATTTAGAAGAATCTGTTAGTGAAGAAGATGGCGAAAATGTTTCAGGTGAAACGTCAGGAGTTGCAGGCAGAAAAACTGGAAAAATTATTGGTGCTGATAGTGATTTTGACAAATTGCAAGAAGACGAATTTGATGAAGATGAACTCGACGAGGAATCTGATATTGATGGCAGAATAAGCCATATAAACACTGCAAAAGCTGGTACAGATTTTGTTACAAAAGATGATTTGAAATCAATGTCTGAAGACCTTCTTGAGAAATTTACCGAGTTATATAAGAAAGATACAGAGCCGAATTATGGCGGTGACGTGAATGTTAATTATGTTGACGGAGCACAAAATCCACAAGGTCAGCAAACTGGTAATGTTGGTTCACCAACTGAATCTATTGTTACTGGTCAACCATACACTGGTCAAACAGTGTCACAAACTTCACAAATTTCGGCATCAGGCGACGACGCACAAGTTGACCCATATACTGGTCAACCTATTGACCCTAATAATCACTTGCAGACACGAATTCTTGAAATGATTGAGGAAAACAAGAAAGCCGACGCAGAAGCACGTGAAAAACTTAAGCTTGTTGAAGACGAGAAAAACAAGATGGCTGAAGAGTATGAAAGCAGACTCAAAGACCTTGAACAAGCATTTAAAAAGAAAGATGAAGAAACAAAACAAAAGGCTTACCTTGACAAACTTAAGAGTGATATAAAACTCAAAAAAGCCGAAAACAACTTTAAACTTCGTGAACAGCGTATTAAAGAGTTTGAAAAAGAATCTTCTGAAAAACAGAAAATTGGCGTAATGCTAAGAAAAGAATTAAAGAATAATCTAAATATTTCAAATCTTGAAATGGATAAGAAACTTTTGGAAGTCGCTTCAAAAATAAGAAAAGAGTACGAAGAAGAGCAAGAAGAGCAATTGAGACTTGCTAGAGCAAAGGCTAGTGAGTTAGAAGAAAAGAATGCTGAACTTCAGTCACAAGAAGAGGTTGTTGAGGAGGAAGAAAAACCAAAAACAACCAAAAAATCAACCACAAGAACAACTGCTAAAAAGAAAACCACAAGACGCTCTCATTCACACACCAGAACTGCTAGAAGAAAAATTGATAGTGATATTATTGGTGGCATAAATTTTGACTAAGGAAACACTACAGGAAAAATGAAATTTTTGAAAAAATTTAAAGAAGTGTTTTTTGCACTATTACCGATTATGGTAATAGTGCTTTTTGTGCACCTATTTGTTTATAAATTTGATACCAAGACTATCATAAACTTTTTTGTGGCAGTACTGCTTGTTTGTATTGGTGAAGTATTTTTGCTTACCGGCATTGATTCAACTATTATGCCTATGGGCGAACTGATGGTTGGAACTGTTAATAAAACTTCAAAATTCATTGTCTTTATTGTATTTGCGGTATTCTTTGGAACTTGTGCAACAATTGCAGAGCCAGATGTAACAGTGTTTTCAGGACAACTGATTGGTGCTGGTGTTGGAGTTGCAAAAACAATAATTGTGTTTGCTATTGGTGCTGGTGTTGGATTGTTTATTGCATTTGGTATTATTAGGATTGTAAAACACATTAGCGTTAAATATGTGTATCTTGTGATTTTTGCAATTATATTCTTGCTTTGTACTCAAGTAGAACCAGAGTATATAGCAATCGCATTCGATGCGGGAGGGGCTACAACCGGAATTATAACAGCTCCATTCTTGCTTGCTGTTTCCACCGGTATTTCCAACAGATTTTCAAATGAAAAATCTAAAAATGAAGTCTTTGGTATGGTTGGAATGGCGTCCCTCGGACCAATCATTTCAGTTTTATTAATATTTATGTTCGCGGGTGGTTCGGGAAATAGTACAGCGTCTGTCGCAAACGAACTTAATATATTTATTGATGTTTTCAAAAATACAGCTCTTGCAATTGTTCCACTTTCTGCAGTGTTTTTCATATACGATATGATACTTATAAAACTTCCATTTAGAAAAATACTGAGTTTTATTATTGGATTGCTTATAACTTTTGTTGGATTATACTTGTTCCTGTTTGGTATCGATTTTGGAATCTCGGCAATGGGAACTGCAATTGGTGACTTTATTCAAACGCTTAGTACTCCTGTAATTATAATATTCTGTATTACACTTGGATTTATTATAACATTCTGCGAACCATCTGTTTTGGTGCTTTCAAAGCAAGTGCAAACAGTAACAAAGGGAAATATTCCAAGTTATGTTGTTTTGATTTCTATTGCAATTTCTATGGCGGTGGCAATACTTCTTGCTGTTTTAAAAATTCTTTATAACATTAATTTCTTCTATATTATTTTTATTGGTTATGCAATTGCTTTGGTTTTGATGTTTTTTGTTCCGCCAATATTCACAAGCCTTGCATTTGACTCAGGCGGTGTGGCTTCAGGACCTATGACTTCGGCATTTATTCTTCCTGCAATGTTAGAGCTCGCAAGCCAAGGCACAGGGGCACTTTCAGGTTTTGGTGTTATTGGAATTGTTGGTATGTGTCCAATAGTTGTTCTGCAAATTTTGGGACTTATTTACAAAGTTGAGCTTTATGTAAAAAATAAGCAAGAGGAAAAGAGAAGATTGAATTTAACATACAGTACAGAAATGTATTCGAATATGGTTGAACTAGAGCGAGAATACAAAGATATGATGGAGGCAAAAAACAATGAAAAAGAACAAAGATAAAAAATATGTTATTGTTTCGCAAAGATTATATCCATCACAAATTGGAGAACTTTCACTTTGTTGCATTGTTCTAAAAAAAGAAAAGCTTGATGACTTATTATCATTTATTGTGAATAATGGCGGAAGAGTGATTTCTGCAATTCCTGCGACAGGAATTTCTAGATTTTCTATTTCTGAGCAAATAAGTGGTTTTGATATTAGTAAGTACTGTGTGTTTGCAATGTGTCAAAAAGAAATTACCGATGTGTTTATGCGAAATTTATGCATTGAATTTGAATTTAACAAAAAGGGAAATGGTAAAGCCTGTGTGATTGATATACTTGGTTATATGGGTGCAAAAGGACCATTTGTTGAGTAGAGGAGGACAATATGGAAAAGAAAAATGAAACAGTGTTTGTTGATGATGAAATTTTTTCTGATGAAGAGTACAAGCTTGTTTTGTCTGTTGTTAAGCGTGGATTTGAAACAGATGTTTTAGAAGCTGGTAAATCTGTTGGTCACTTTGGGGCTATTATTATGCAAGCCAAAGGAGTGTCAAGAATGCAGAAAAAGTTTTTAGGATTTAGCATTAGTCCAGAAAATTCTGTTGTTATGATGATTGTAAAGAAGGAATTAGTTGTTCCAGTTATGAAAGCTATTTATTCAGTTTCCGACTTTACCTCTGAAGCTAATGGTATGGTGTTCGCACTGCCTGTTTCACTGGTTGCAGGAATGAATAAAGAGTATGATAAATTTGATATTATTTAAAGAAAAACAAAAAGGCATTAAGCCTTTTTTTCTTTTAATATGATATCAATAATATTTTTTGTACCATCTTCAAAATTCGCATTTTTTATATTGTTTTTAATAATAATTGCATCTTTTTTAAGTAAATTTAGTAAATTTTGCGTTTTTTCTAGTGATAATTCTTCTTGTTTTATGCACTTGCAGATGTTTTGTTTTTCGAGATATTCTGCATTTTGAATTTGGTCGCCACGTGATGCTTTTTTTGGTAATGGAATAAAAATAGTTAAGATTTGATTAGACAAAAGTTCAACGATTGTGTTTGCACCAGCTCTTGAAATGGCAAAGTCGGTAGCTTTAAAAATTGTCCACATATCATTTGAAAATTCTATTTGTTTGTAGTCTGGATTTTTTATTTTTTTGTTAAGATTGTTTTTGCCAACTAGGTGCAAAACAAAAAATTCTTTTGTGAGTTCATTTACATTTTCAAAAATAAAATCGTTGATTGCTTTTGCACCAAGACTTCCACCAGTTACTAACAAGATTGGTTTGCTTGAGTTAATTTTTAATTTTTGTTTAGCTTGTTCTTTTGTGAGAGAACTGAGTTTTAACGGCATACCAGTATGAATACATTTATCACCATTTTCTTCGGCGGTAACTTTGAAATTGGTGCAAATTTTGGTGGCGTACTTTTTTGCCATTTTGTTTGCAAGTCCCATAGTGATATCGCTTTCGTGACAGATTACTGGAACACCAAGTTTTTTACCAGCAATAACGACAGGTAAACCAACGAAGCCACCTTTTGAAAAAATAATGCTAGGATTGTTTTCAGCAATAATTTGTTTAGCCTCTTTTATACCTTTTAATAGTTTGAATGGAATTGACAAATTCTTCAAAACTTTTTTTCTTGCCAGTTTTGTTGTTGTGATTTCTTTATATTCATAATTTGTATTTTCTTTGATTAATTTTTTTTCAATTCCAGTTTTTGAGCCAATGTATATTATTTTTTCAAAATATTTGTAAAATTCGTCCTTTAAATTTATGTTAAGTGTTACGTGTCCGGCAGTTCCGCCTCCAGTTAATATAATGCAATTACTTTTCATATTATTATTTTATGCTTGTTGCAAAACATTAATTCAAAAAAAATAATGTAGTTGAACTACATTATTTTTGTCAATCTCCAAACTAGGGGAGTGCATTTTAATAATTTTGATAAACGCTTATTTTTTTTGATGAATGGAATGCTGTTTTTGATTATATCTTTTAGTCTTTTTTTGAGGGCTTTATCTTTATATTTATCTCGCCAAGTATAGTACAAAATTTCAATTGCAATCAACCCTTGCATTGATTTTGCACAAATAAATAACTCGTCGTTATTTTTTACTTTTTCAATAATGTTGTCATAGCAATCCACGCAGGTTACTTTTGAAACTTTGAACTTGCTCATAACAATACTATTTTTACGGATTATGTAATGATATAATTTTTTTGGTGTGTAAACAAAGCTATTACAATTTTGCATAATTTTGAAACAGAAATCCAAATCTTCGCCATAATGAATATTTTCATCAAAGTTTGCGTTTTGAAGAGTTGAAGTTTTCATTAACTTTGCATAAACAGTGCCGTTGAATAAATTTGATGAAAGCATTTCCGCCAAACATTCTTGTTTATTCAAAAAATACACCTTATCCACGTTTTTATTGAACTTTTCGAGGTTTACTTCTTTGTGCTCGCTATGTCTCGACTTTCCGCAGATTGACATATC
>CAZFPH010000021.1:0-13148 GCA_964520955.1 uncultured Lachnospiraceae bacterium | reverse complement strand
ATCTGCTCCTGACTTTGACGTTGACTTTGAAGATTGCCGAAGACAAGACGTTATTGGATATGTTAGGGAAAAGTACGGAACTGAACGTGTTATAAAAATTATATCTCTTGGTATGATGGCGGCAAAAAACGCAATTAAAGACGTTGGTCGTGTTTTAAAAGTTCCATATTCTGAAACAGACAAAATCACCAAGGCTATTCCAAACTCTATTGGTAGACCCTATATCTTGAAAAAGGCGTTCGGATTTTATCAGGCGAAACCTGGTGCTAAAGATTATGGTGTTGATTATGCCGTACAAGAGCTTGTTGACCTTTACAACAACAATCCACAGCTAAAGCAAGTTGTGGATATTGCTATCAAACTAGAGGATATGCCAAGGCAGACTTCGGTTCACCCTTGCGGTGTTATTATTGGAAAGGAAGCACTTGACCATTTCGTTCCATTATCTCGTTCTGGTGATGAAATTACCACTCAGTATAATGGCGGACAGATGGAGCACCTCGGACACCTTAAGATGGACTTTTTGGGTCTCTGCAACTTGTCCGATATTAAATTTGCTATTCAGTATGTTAAAGAAAATAGGGGAATTGACGTGTCGTTTGAAAAAAATACTTACGATGACCCTGATGTATTTAAGATGATTTCTTCAGGAAATACAACCGCCGTGTTTCAAATTGAAAGTGGTGGTTTCCAAAAGTTTATGAAGGACCTTAAGCCAACGTGTCTTGAAGATATTGTTGCGGGCGTGTCGCTTTACCGTCCAGGTCCAATGGATACAATCCCAGAATTCGTTCACAATAAACACCACCCAGAGGATACGACTTATGTAGACCCAAGACTTGAGCCTGTTTTAAATTATACTTATGGCGTTATTGTGTACCAAGAGCAAGTTATGAAAATTGTTCAGGTGCTTGCTGGTTACACACTTGCTCGAGCTGACGCAGTGCGTAAAATGATGGGAAAAAAGAAACTTAAGGACCTACAAAAAGAAAGAGACGTTTTTGTTAATGGTTGTCCTTCGATACTTGGAAAACCAGCCGTTGATGGTTGTGTTAAAAATGGTGTTTCTGCTGAAGTTGCAAACGCACTTTGGGATAAAATGGAAAAGTTTGGTTCTTATGCGTTCAATAAGTCGCACGCTGCAGCATATTCTTACGTTACATACCAAACAGCGTACCTAAAGTATTATTATGAGCCTGAGTTTTTGACTGCAATCCTCAATAACCGTATTTCAAAGTCAGATGACCTTAAAAAATATTTGGCTTATGCAAAAAGTGAAGGTATTGAGCTTTTGCCACCAGATATTAATGAGTCAAAAACATTGTTTTCTGTTAAAGGTGAAACAATTAGATTTGGCTTATCTGCTATTAAGGGTATCGGTGGTGCGATTTGCGACCAGATTCTTGCTATTCGTGAAGAGGGCGGAGAATTTACTTCGCTTGAAAACTTTTTGTCTAGAACTGTTGAATGTGGCTTAAATAAAAGGCTTATTGAAGGCTTTATTTATTCAGGTGCATTTGACTGCTTTGGAAAAACCAGAAGCCAGCTTATTTCTGTTTATGAAAATGCTATGGCTTGTGCGGCAAAAGATGCAAAATCTAAGCTTGCTGGTCAATTTTCAATGTTTGGCGACCTTATGCCAGCCGATGATGCAATAAAGATAGTTTATCCAGATTTAAAAGAGTATGACAATATGGAAAAACTTAAAAAAGAAAAAGAAGTCTGCGGAATTTATATTTCAGGCAGTCCGCTTGATGCGTATTTAGGAATTTTGAAAGATTACAACTTTAATTCATCAATGATTCAAGAAGGTGACTCAGATGGCGAAACTGCAGATGATATGCCAAATAACCAGGACTTTGTCAGCGATATTAAAGACGGAATGGTTGTTGATTGCGGTGGTGTAATTTCTTCGGTTAAAAAGATTTTGACTAAAGCAACTAACAAGCCAATGGCAATACTTACAATTGAAGATGTTTATGGCGAGTTCGATTGTATGATGTTTAACAAGATATACGAGAAATTTGCCGAAGTTCTTTCTACTGATAGAATTGTGCATATTAACGGTAGAATATCGGTTAGAGTGGGGGAAAAACCAATTATTCTCGTTGAAAAGATGGACTTTTTAGATGAAAAGTCTTCTGACGAACTAAAGAAAATACAAACTGAAGAA
The DNA here is from genome assembly GCA_964520955.1 of uncultured Lachnospiraceae bacterium. GTDB lineage: Bacteria > Bacillota > Clostridia > Christensenellales > UBA1242 > RGIG1681. The sequence goes on along the minus strand of CAZFPH010000021.1, from coordinate 10,975 downwards.
AAGCAGGTTTTTGGTGAAACTAAAAAGCAGGAAGAAAAACAAAGCAAGCTTTATATGCAATTTAACATTGGAGATAAAACACTTGTTGAAACAATTGGAGAAATACTTTCTAGTTATCCTGGAAAGTCGCCAGTGTTTGTTCAGTACGAAAAAAAATTGTTTGATTTGCACACTAGCGTTGAACCAACAAATTCGCTTATAGCAGAGCTTTCAGCTGTTATCGGTGAAAAGAATATAAAAATATCTAACTTTTAAGAAATAGTTAATTTAGTTGATTTTTTATATTCAAATGAATAAGATTACATTGTAGGAGATGAAAATATGAATAGTATTGCAGTTTTAACAAGTGGTGGAGATAGCCCTGGTATGAATGCTTGCATTAGAGCAGTTGTCAGATATGGCATTTCTCAAGGTTTAAAAGTTTATGGAATAAATAGAGGCTATGCTGGTCTTATTGAAAATGATATTGTTTTGATGAATGAAAGAAGCGTTGGCAACATCATTCAACTAGGTGGTACAATTTTAAAGACTGCTAGATGCAAAGAATTTATGACACCACAAGGCGTTGATAAAGCAGTTGCAAATCTTAAATCAAAAAATATCGACGGCGTTATAGTTATTGGTGGTGATGGTTCTATGCGTGGAGCATTAGAACTTCAAAAGAAAGGGATTTTGGTTGCCTGTGCACCTGGAACTATTGATAATAACTTGTTTTACACAGATTATACACTTGGTTATGACACAGCAACAAACACTGTTATTGATTTAATCAATAATGTTCGTGATACATCAATGTCTCACGATAGAGTGTCTATTGTTGAGGTTATGGGTGCTGGTTGCGGTGACCTTGCACTCAATGCAGGTCTTGCAGCAGGTGCAGACGTTATTCTTGTTCCTGAGGTAAAATGGAGTATTGATGATGTTTGCAACAAACTTATTGATGCAAAAAAGCACGGAAAGGAATGTAGTATCATTGTTTTATCTGAACACGTTTGCGATCCTAATGATTTAGCGAAAATGATTCAGGTGAAAAGTGAAATTGAATGTAGGTCAGTAATACTTGGTCATGTTCAACGTGGTGGGGATCCATCTGCATTTGACAGAAATCTTGGAACAAGGTTTGGTGCAAAATGTGTGGATATGCTTATGCAAGGTGAGTGCGGTGCAGTTGGATACAGAGGCGGAAAATATATCTTCGTTCCAATTGAAGATGCGTTTAAAGGCACAAGAAAGTTTAATATGGAAGAGTATCAACTTGCTCAAAGATTAAGCTTCTAATCTTTGTAAAGTCTGATAAAATAAGGTGTTATGTTTGGCATAACACCTTTTATTTATGGATTATTTCAGTTGTTTGATAAATTGATTTTTGTTTACAAAACAAATGCTTATATGGTATAATTTTGCTTAGGAGATATTATGGTTGTTGATGTACTTGGCACAAGTTGTACTTGGTTTGAAAGAAAGAATACTGCTTTTTTGCTTGATAAGAAAATATTGTTTGACGCACCAGCAGGGTCGTTTAAAGACCTTATTAAGCTAGTGAATATTTTTGAATTAGAAGCAGTTGTGATATCTCATTTTCACTGTGACCATTTTGGAGATTTGCATTGTATTGCAGCACAAATAATGAGACATTCTGAAAAGATGGGCAGAAAGAAAAAATTGAAAATTTTTGGACCCGTTGGCATAGGACAGAGGCTGATGGATTTTAATAAACTTCAGGAATGTCACCCAATAGAGTGTGAACTTGAGAATTTTACTGATACTATTGATTTTATTGAAGTTGTTAATGGAAGTAAATTTGAGCTTGATAACTACGTGGTTGAAGTTTACGAAATGGCTCACGGCATAGTTTGCCACGGATTTATCTTTACTGATAAAAAAACAGGCAAGAGATTTGGCTTTACTGCTGATACTGCAGTTTGTGATAATTTGTACAAAATGGCGGAAAATAGTGATTATTTATTTGCTGATATGGCTGCTCCTGCAACAGGGATACACAAAGCCCACACATCTTATGATGAATTTGTTGAACTTACAAAAAAATATCCAAATGTAAAAATGTTTCCAGTGCATACTTGCGATGCTAATCAAGAAAGGGCAAAAGAAACTGGACTTAACGCATTGGAAGATGGTCAAGTATTGAAAATTGATTAAAGTTGAGGTTTATTATGTCGGAATGGATTAAATTATTGTTTGTTAAAATATTTGGTGCAAATAGTTGGCTTGCAACGCTCATTATTTCAATGATACCAATTGTTGAACTTAGAGGAGCTATTCCTTTTGGTTCGGCAACTGCATTTTGGGGTGAAAACGCACTTCCATTATGGCTTTCGTTTTTAGTGTCAGTTGCTGGTAGTTCTTTGGTTTGTATTATTTTAACATTTGCATTTTGGCCAATATTCAAGTGGCTTAAAAAAACAAAGGTTTTTAGGAAGCTTGCAACGTTTATTGAAAATAAATTAAGCAAAAACAGCGAAAATATTGATAAAAAGACAAAAGATGAAAAGAATGAAAAGAAAATTTTTTGGCTTAAGTTCTGGGGAGTTTTGGTGTTTGTTGCAATTCCACTTCCACTCACTGGTGTTTGGACTGGCACTTGCCTTGGTTTGTTTTTAGGACTAACTAAACTTCAAACAATGCTTGCTGTTATTCCTGGAAACATTTGTGCAGGACTAATTATGACGATTGTTTCATACTTTTTTGCTGATAATACATTAATTGTTCTTTTAGCATTTTTAGCACTGGTTATTGTGTTTATTGTTTATGAAGTTATTAAGAGTTTAATCAAAAAGCATAAAGCTAAAAAGCAGGGTAGTAACAATGTTCCACGAGAAACTTTTTCGGAAAATGAAGAGGGTTTAGAGGAAACGGAAACTAAACAAAATGACGAGCAAATAATAGCAGAAAAGAGTAACTATGAAAGCGATGAAAGGAACAACTAAGAAAATTTAGAAATAAAATAAAAAAAAACAAAAAAGATGACAAAATTGTCATCTTTTTTTAACGATAATCCTTTCAATAATAGATATTATGCCATACATAACACCTGATAAAATACAGAGTAACACGATTGAAGTCATAACAAGGTCGAGTTTGAATACCTGCCCGCCATACACTAAAAGATAGCCGAGTCCAGCCTTGCTTGAAAGGTATTCTCCCATAATAACACCAACCCAAGCCATACCTAAATTAATCTTTAGTGTGGCAATAAAGTTTGGTAGTGTTGCAGGGAAAATGAGTTTTGATAAAATCTGAAATTTGTTTGCTCCCATAGATTTTAAGAGCATTACTTTTTCTTCCGGGACTTCGAGGTATCCGTTCAGCAAATTGATGATGGTTATTACTACACAAATCAATATGCCCATTGTGACAATAGCTTTTGTGCCAATACCAACCCAAATGATAATAAGCGGTCCAAGGGCGATTTTTGGCAAGCTGTTTAGTATTATTAGGTATGGTTCTAAAATTTCTCTTAACGGTTTTATTAAATAGAGAATTACTGCTGTAACCAGACCAATTGTAGTGCTTAATAGAAATGCAATAACAGTTTCATTTAATGTAATGAAGATATGATTGAACAGAGTTCCATTGTTGTATAATTCTATGGTTTGTTTGACTATTCTTGATGGCGAAGAAATAATAAACGGGTCAACCCAGTTTTGATGGGCAACAAGCTCCCATAGACCAAGTAAGGCAACAAGCAGGAATATCCTAGCAAAATGAATAAAGAAAGTTCTTACCTTATGTTTTTGCAGAAATTTTTTGTGTTCTGATGAAATTTCTGTATGTTTTCGCAATATTTTTATTCTTTTCATTGCAGTTCTTCCCATAAAACTTTAAAGTATTCGTTAAACATAAGGTTGTCTCTGCGTTCAAGTGGGGTGAGTGACTTATCGAAATCTAGCTGTAAAATGCGTTTCACTGTGCCTGGTCTCTTGGTGAGAATAACTATCTTGTCGCTCATACTCACAGCTTCTGAAATATCGTGAGTTACTAGGATTGCGGTTTTGTGTTCGGATTTTATTATTGAATAGATATCATTTTGAACGGCGAGTCTGGTTTGATAGTCTAGGGCGGAGAATGGTTCGTCTAAAAGCAATACTTTTGGATTTAATGCAAGTGTTCTAATTAACGAAACCCTTTGCCTCATACCACCTGAAAGTTCATTAGGTTTTGATTTTTCAAAGTCAGATAAGCCGTACTTTGTAAGTAGTTCTTTTAATTTTTCATAAGAAAGACAATTTTTGTAATGGTTAATTTTTGGCCCAATCATAATATTTTGCTTTACTGTTAACCATTCAAACAAATTATCCCTTTGAAACATATATCCAACATTGGTTGAAACAGACGAGATAGGTTTTCCGTCTAATAAAATTTCACCACTTGTTGGTTTTAATAGCCCGCAAATCAACGAAAGAATGGTGGTTTTTCCACAGCCACTTGGTCCTACAATACTAACAAACTCGCCATCATCAATTGTTAGTGATGTATTTGCAATGGCTTGCGTTTCTGATTTTAACGTGTGATACGTTAGATTTATATTTTTTAGTTCAAGTATTGTGCTCAAATGATTCCTCCTTTGAAGAATAGGGCAATTTTATTGTTTACTAAATTTGGTTTGCAATTGAATTGTCTACAACTTTAGTAAATTCAATATCTTTTGTGAGTGTGCCAGCGTTTTTAAGAACGGATACCATTCTTGAAAAAGAGTCTTTGCTCATTGCTGGTGAGTTAGACCAAGCATCGATTTCAAGATACTTTTCAACGGCTTTTGCTAAACTTTCAACGCTAGAACCATCAAATGAAGCCTTTAATCCTTCGGCAACTTCGGTAGATGTGTGAGTTGTTATGTATAAATATGCTTTTTTGATTGCTCTTAAAAATCCTGCAATTTGTTCTTTGTTTTTGCTGATATATTCAGGGTATGCCATAAAGCAGGTGTAAGGAATTTCGCCTGAAAGTTCGCCGACTGATCCAACATAGTAGCCCTTTCCAGCAGCGACAAACTCTGAAGCTGTTGGCTCGAACATTGTGCAGAATTCTGCATTTGTTGACTCAAACACAGGAACCATCATATTGAAGGCTGTTTCTTTGTCAAAAGTTACGTTTGTTCCATTAACAAGACCAACGCTACCGCAAATCCACTCAAAAGTCATTGCAGGCATACCGCCATTTCTTCCAATGATTGCTGTTTTTCCTGCAAGGTCAGTTTCAAGATTAAAGTTTGTATACTCGGTTTTTGAAATCAAGAAACTCCCATCTTTTTTTGTGAGTTGACCAAATACAACAGGGTGGTTTGTGCTACCAGAAGCCTCAACATAAGCAACGGTTTCTGGACCCATTAAAGCAATATCAGCTGAGCCAGAAAGTAGGGCGGCCATACTTGCATCACTACCGCCACCATTAGTAATCTCTATGGTGATGCCTTCTTCTTCCATAAATCCAAGGTTTATTGCAAGATATAATGGTGCATAAAATACACTATGTGTAACTTCGTTAAGCCTGATTACGCCTTTTTTAGATTTGTCTTTGCAGGCAACAAAACAAAAACAAGAGGTAATGCATAACGCCAAAGCACAGACAAGTGTTAATATTTTCTTCATTGATCCTCCTTTATTATTTGCAAGGAAATATCCTTACAAGTTATTTTATGAGGCTTAAATTCTTTTTGTGATTTTATTTTTAGGCTTTAAAACATTTTTAATTTTGGGTTTTATTTGTTATAATTGGTTATAGTAGGAGCAGTTATGTTTGAAAGTACTTCCAAATTTCCTAAATTTTACCTATATATGCTACTAGCCATTGCAATAACTATTTTTATTGGAATGTTTTTTAGTTTGACTTTTGTGAGTGTGATTTATTTTGTGGCACTTTTGCTTTCTGTTGTTGTGCTGATTTTAGATAAAAAGTATGGCACAATTTTAACAAATTACAAGCTCACGTTTTTTTTGTTTGACCTTATTAATTTAATAGCAGTAGTTGCAATCATTTACTATGAATACACAACGCATACAAAAGAACTGAATATCTTTCTTATTGCACTCATTGCAATTAATCTAGTGTTAATGGTTGTTGATATTTTCTTAATAAAGAATAAGAACTTAACAAAAACAGAGAATTTGCTAATTGACGTTGTTAAGCTTTGCTCAATGATAAGTATTCTCACATATTTCTTCAATGTTTCTGATTTAGTTTATGCCATTGTTGCACTTGCATTTGAACTGATTAATTTGGTTCTTAAAATTTATGTTAACAGAACGGTTAAAAAGACAAATATTGAAAGCAAAGAAGAAAAAGAAAAAGATGTTATTGTGAGTCTGATACGTTCGACTAGCGATGAAGAGGAGATTGATTAATGATTTTAAAGATTATATTTTTGGTGCTGATTACAATTTGTGCGATTGTTTCAGTGGTTATCGGCAGAATTATGGGAGGAAAGAATTATAATTCTGACCCAGCTAAGCTCAAAAAGATTGTAAGAATTAGAATGATTTGCTTTTTGATTATGCTGGTACTTTTATTTATTGTTGTAGTATTATAAAGTAAGGAGAAAGATTATGAAGATTTTATTTACTGGTGGACTTGGATATATTGGTTCACACACAGCAGTTGAGGTTTTGAACGCTGGACACGATGTTGTAATTATTGATAATCTCAGTAATTCAAAAATTGGTGTTATTCAAAGCATCAAAGAAATCACAGGAAAAGACGTTAAATTCTACAAGGAAGATGTTTGCGACAAAGAGGCTCTAGACAGAGTTTTTGCTGAAAACCCTGACATTTATGCTGTTATTCACTTTGCTGGATACAAAGCTGTTGGTGAGTCTTGCAAAAAGCCACTTATGTATTATCAGAACAATATGGTTTCTACATTCAATCTTCTAGAGGTTATGGAAAAGTATGGTTGCAAAAACTTTGTGTTTAGTTCATCGGCAACAGTTTATGCGGTTTCTGACGTAATGCCTCTTGATGAGACATTCCCACTATCTGCATCTAATCCTTATGGAAGAACAAAACTTTTCAACGAACACGTTTTGATTGACTATCAGGCTGCAAATCCTGATTTTAATGCAGTGCTTCTTAGATATTTTAATCCAATTGGTGCACACGAAAGCGGTCTTATTGGTGAAGACCCAAATGGAATTCCAAATAACTTAATGCCTTATATTTGCAAGGTTGCAGTGGGTGAACTTCCACAGATTAATGTTTTTGGAAATGATTACAAAACAAAAGATGGTACAGGTGTGCGTGATTATATCCACGTTGTTGACCTTGCTGTTGGACACGTTAAGGCACTTGAAAAGATGATTAACGAGCAGGTTGGTCTCAAAATTTACAACCTTGGCACAGGCACAGGCTATAGTGTACTTGATATTATAAATGCATTTAACCGAGTCAATGGTGATATCGTGAAATATGGTTTTACAGATAGAAGACCTGGAGATATTGACGAATGTTACGCATCTCCAAAAAAAGCAGAAGAAGAACTTGGCTTTAAAGCAAAATACAATCTAGACGAAATGTGTAGGTCAAGTTATGAATTTGCGAGAAAATCACAAAAAAAATAATGAGCACTACTTGAAAATAATATTTTCTCGTTGTATTATTTAGTGGTATTGCTTTGACTTAGGAGAAAATATGGAAATAATGAAAAATGAGGGAAGTTATACACCTCAAAATTTTGAAGATACAATATACAAAACTTGGGAAGAAAAGGGTTACTTTAGAGCAAAAGTAAACAAAGACAAGAAACCTTTCACAATTGTTATGCCACCACCAAATGTTACAAGTAAAGCACATATTGGTCACGGCTTAACAATGACTCTTCAAGATATCCTCACAAGATCCAAAAGAATGAATGGTTATGAAGCACTATGGCTTCCTGGTTCTGACCACGCTGCACTTGCAACAGAACACAAGATTGTTGAAAAGCTTGCTAGTGAGGGAAAAACAAAAGAAGGCATTGGAAGAGAAGAGTTCGATAAAGAAGCTTGGGCTTGGTACGATTATTATGGCGACCAAATTATGAGACAGTTCAGAAAAATGGGCTTTTCTGCTGATTGGGATAGATATCGCTTTACAATGGACGAAAAAAGTACTGATGCAGTTTTAGAGGCATTTATTAGACTCTACAAAAAAGGTTATATTTATCGTGGAAGCAGGGAAACCAACTGGTGCGTGCATTGTAAATCAGTTATTTCTGATGACGAGGTTGAATATTCTGACGATGCAGGCAATATGTGGCACATTCAGTATAAATTTGCTGATGGAAGCGGACATATTACCGTTGCAACCACAAGACCTGAAACTTTGTTTGGTGATACAGCTGTTGCTGTTAACCCAGATGACGAAAGATACAAATCAATTGTTGGCAAAAAGGTAATCATTCCTGTAGCAAACAGGGAAATACCAATTATTGCTGATAATTACGTTGAAAAAGAGTTCGGTACTGGTATGGTTAAAATCACACCAGCTCACGACCCTAACGACTATCAAGTTGGCAAAAGACACAACCTTGAAATAATTGAAGTTATTTCAAAATCTGGTGTTATGACAGACATAACAGGTGAAAATTTCAAAGGTTTAAGCATTTTAGACGCAAGAAAAAAGCTTGTTGAAGAACTTGAAAAATGTGGTGCACTTGAAAAGGTTGAACCATATACTCACTCAGTTGGACATTGTCACAGATGCAAAACACCAATTGAACCAATGATAACAGAGCAATGGTTTGTTGCTATGACTGAACTTGTTAAGCCAGCAATTAAATGTGTTGAAGATGGTTCGCTTAAAATTTACCCAAAACGTTTTGAAAAGAACTATTTCCATTGGCTTAGAAATATTCGTGACTGGTGTATTTCAAGACAAATTTGGACAGGTCACAGAATTCCAATTTATTACTGCAAAGATTGTGGTAATGTTATGGCTTCTAAAACTAATGTTGAAGTTTGCGACAAGTGTGGTAGCAAAAATACATATCAAGACCCAGATGTTCTTGATACTTGGTTCAGCTCTGCACTTTGGCCAATAACAACACTTGGTTGGCCAGAAAAAACACCAGACCTTGACTATTTCTATCCAACAACCGTGCTTGTTACTGGTTTTGATATTTTAACTCAATGGGTAACAAAGATGGTTTATATGGGAATTGAATGTAATAATGACGTTCCATTCACTAACTGCTTAATTCACGGACTTGTTCGTGACTCTCAGGGCAGAAAAATGAGCAAGAGTCTCGGAAATGGTATCGATCCACTTGATATTGTTAAAGATTATGGTGCTGATACTCTTCGTGTTGCACTTATCAAAGATATGGCAATGGGTATGGATACAAGATTTAGCCAAAACAAACTTGACGACGCTAGAACATTCATAAACAAGGTTTGGAATGCAAGCAAGTTTATTTCTATGCACCAAGATGGCTTAAAAATGCTTGATATTAACTCATTTGAGCTTGATGGCGTTCAAAAATGGATACTATTTAAAACAAATGAAATCACTGATGCTGTTAAGAAAAATCTTGATAAATACGACGTTGGCGTTGCTCTTACAAATATCTTATCATTTACTCTTGATGTGTTCTGTGACTGGGCGATAGAGTTATCAAAACCTGCAATTTTTGAGGGTGGAGAAAGCAAACAAAAAATGGTTAGCGTTTTAGGCTATGCATTTGAACAAGTTCTCAAGTTATTGCACCCATTTATTCCTTATGTTACTGAATATATTTATCAAAGAATGGATTTTGCTGGTAAAGATGAAAGCATTATGATAGCTCAAATTGCCGATACTTCTGTATTCAAAAAGTTTGCAAAAGATGCAAAAGAAACAGAAGAACTTGTAAATCTTATTACAGCGATTAGAAAGTTCAAACTTGATGCTGGCAAAAAATCTTCAGACAAAGTTGACTTTGCTTGCGAAGAAACAGACTTTACCTCTAACCATAAAGCAATTATTGAAAAAATGGCAACAATCAATCTTAAATTTGAAAAAGCGGAAGGCAAGACACTTGTAACAAACGTTGGTGACTTTATTTTGATTGAAGAGGAGGTTGATGCTGAAACCCAAATGGCAATTCTCAGCAAAGATATTGAAAAGGTAACTTTTGAAATTGAAAGAAGCAAAAAGATGCTCAACAATCCTGCATTTGTTGCAAAAGCACCAGAATCACTTGTTAAGTCTGAAAAAGAAAAACTTGCTAAAAACGAAGAGTTGCTTACTTCATTAAAATCAAAGTTTGATGCAATAAAATAAAGTGTTATGCGAAACATAATACTTGAAATTTATGGAATTTACAACGAATTTATAATAAAAGTGGTGAACTTGGTTCATCACTTTTTTGGTTTTTATAACTATAAAATATTATTGTTTATTTTAAATTAGTGTGCTATTATTTATGTATTAGGAGCGAGATTATGGAAGAAAAAAAATACACAATGGCAGAATTACTTGCTGAAGAAGATGAAAGACTTAGACTTGAAGCTGAAGAAAAGGAAAGGCTAAGAATTGAATACGAGGAAAAATTAAGAATCGAAAAAGAACAAAAACACCAAGCATACTTAGAGATGAAAGAACGCAAACACCAAGAATATCTTGAAATGAAAGAGAAAAAACGTCTTGAGTGGGAGGCTGAAAAAGAACGCAGAGCAAATACATTTGAAGATAAAACACTCACTTGCAAAAAGTGTGGAAAAGAATGGATTTGGGAGGCAAGCGAACAAAAATTCTTTAAAGAAAAGGGATTCTTTAGACCTTCTATGTGCAAAGAATGTAGGGCAAGCGTTAAAACAATTAACAATTTCCACAAAGCACCAATAAGTGACATTAAGAGGTAATTTTATATAGTTCCTTAATTACAACACTAGAAATATAGGTTTATTATGAGTGAAAAGAATCTTTTTAAGAAAATATTGAAGCCTGCAGTGACAACGCTTGTTACCGCAAGCCTTTTATTTGGCGTGGTCGGAGGAGTAAACTC
>CAZFPH010000020.1:0-13380 GCA_964520955.1 uncultured Lachnospiraceae bacterium | reverse complement strand
TTGACTCTTTATTTTTACAAAGACCAAAAATAAGAAGAAAATATAAACAAATGCAAAAATTAAGATTTGCCCATGTTGAAATTATTAACAATAATAATGACACTATAGCTTAGAGATTTAAAATTGTAATAATATGTTTTTTGTAAATCTTTAGTAATGGTTGACTATATAAATATATTTAATCAATCATTAAAATGTTCAAACGCAATTACTGACTTCCCGCCACAATATAGTCGTTCGGTGCAGGTTTCGCTGAACGACTTTTTTTCTGCATTTTTCAAAACCATAATTTTTATTTTTAATATTTTTTATTATTCAATAATGTTCAAATATATTAAACAAATATACATTATTTTCATCATTTAAAAAGAAAAACAACCATTTTACATAACGTTTAACATTGTACAAATATATATAATAGCGTTGAATACACAGCCAAAAACAATATTTCTTGCAAAAATATAGTCCGAATTTGTTTATTGATTTCGACCCCATATATATTTTTTCTTGATATGCCTTCCTTTTTATGTTTCAAAGCTATTTTACCTTTTTCTTTATATTTAGTTGAACAATCCACCATAAAAATATTAGTATGAAATGTTTTTAAGTAAAAGGCTCATCGTGAAAAATTACTAAAACATAAAATCTCGCAAGTGGCTTATTTGAGAGGGGTTATTTTTGATATCCAGTGTTTATGTTTTGCTTTTATTGATGATGCGATATATTTGCTTCATATCCTTTATAGCGTTTTGTTTGGATTATTTATTAATTATTTATAAACACATAAATATACTTTAACATTCCATTTGTATCAGACACCACACGCATCTATTTACTATCTATCTAAAATGTAACGAAAAACACCAGCAGTATCAATATCAAACCCAAAAATTTATCCTATTTTTTTTTAATTAAAAAAATCGTTTATAATAATAAATTCTATGTGATATATTATTGGTAATGGAGGTTATTATGGATATAAAAGAAGCTATCGAAAAACGTCACAGCGTTAGAAAATATTCAGACAAACCAATTGAAGAAAATTTGATTGAAGAACTAGAAAAAGAGATTGGAGCCTGCAATGCAGAAGGCGGTCTTAATATTCAGCTCGTAACAAACGAACCAAAAGCTTTTGGTGGAACTATGGCACATTACGGAAAGTTTAGCGGTGTGTCTAACTATCTTGCAATGATTGGCAAAAAAGAAAAATCCCTCGATGAAAAGATTGGTTACTATGGAGAAAGACTGGTTTTAAAAGCTCAACAACTTGGGCTTAACACTTGCTGGGTTGCACTAACATACAAAAAAGTTCCTGAAGCCTTCACCTTCAATAAAGGCGAAAAACTTGTGCTTGTAATTTCTGTTGGTTATGGCGAAAACCAAGGTATAGCTCACAAAAGCAAAACCCCAGAAGAAGTCAGCAACATTTCTGCAGATAGTCCTGAATGGTTTAAGTCAGGCGTAAACACTGCCCTGCTCGCCCCAACAGCTATGAACCAACAAAGATTCTATTTTTCTAATAAAAATGGCAAAGTTAATGCAAAAGCACAACTTGGTTTCTACTCAAAAGTTGACCTTGGAATCGCAAAATATCACTTTGAAATTGGTGCAGGAAAAGACAATTTTGAGTGGCAAAATCAAGCAAAATAATATGCTATTATGTAAAAATATAATAGTTTAATGAATTTTTATACAAAATAACATTATCAAAAGTCATTTCAAAAAATCCCTCATAAATTGTAAAATTTGAGGGGTTTTCCTTACTTTTTTGCAAATGATACTTTTTGAATATATTTGACACTGTTTTGAATTTAATGGTAATATGTACTCGTTATAAGGAGCTCATTATGAAAAAAATCGACGAGAATTATTTTAAAAATAGCAAAACTTCAATATCGCCTGCCACTGAAATTAAAGATATTATAAACAAAGACGAGCAGGTTTTGTGGCAAGGCAAGCCAAAAAAGAACGCATACATCATAAGCTCAATATTTTCAATGTTTCCAATTGGATTAATTTGGCTTTTGTTTGATGGTGGCTTTATTGCTACAATGATTGCAACTGGAACATTTGCAGAAATGCCTGTTGGTGCAATAATCGGAATTATTACTTTCTTCGCATTCCACCTAACACCTGTTTGGATTTGGCTTGGACACATAATTACCGCAAACAGGAACTACAAAAATCTTGAGTATGCATTCACAAACAAAAGAATAATTATTAGATCTGGCATTATCGGAATCGACTTTAAAAACATTTACTACTCAGAAATTGAGTCAGTGAACCTTAAAGTTGGTTTGTTTGATAAACTCTTTAAAGTTGGTGACATCTACATTAAAGGCAACAACCAATCACAAGTTTTGTTTGATATAAGTGACCCATACTTTATCACACAAAAGCTTCAAGAAATTGTTATAGACATCAAGACAGACATCGAGTTCCCTAATAGACTCAGACCAGAAGAAAACCCTGGCTACAACACCAAATACACAAAACAACAAGAAATTGCTGAAACAATTAAAACTGAAGAAAATAAAGACCACTAGTTTATGAAGTAAACCCCGTAAGGGGGTCACTTCATAAACTAGTGGTTTTATTATTATTCACTTTTTGGTCCAGAACCGCCCTTAGGTCCATCGTTTCCACTCAACCTTAATTCTTGAGGATTAACTATTCCAATAACTGCAGGATTAAACGCGTCGATTGCCGAAATAAGTTCGTTTGCTTCTGGTTTAAACTTTCTATGAGTGATATTACCAACACCATAAAATAGCGAAACGCCTGCAAGAGCACCAAACTTAGCACCCTTTTCTTGCAAAGTGACAAGGTCTGGAACACCTTTTTGTTTGTATGACTTAAGTTCAGTTAAGTAGTCACTATAAATCTTTCCAGGAGGTGTCACATAATCTTGACTTGGCTGATTTCCTGCTAGGTCTCGATTACCACAAAGCATTGCAATTGCATGCTTTAAAAGTTTGTGACCTGGGTAGTTGTAAGGTGTTAAATAGTCAATTTCAAATGGGTTAAATCTTGCAATGCCTTTCTTTTCACCAATACCAACACGATAGAAATTGAGCCAGTTGTATTGCACTGCACCATACTTAATGTCATAACCAGCAATATTGAACTCGGTAGCAATTTCACGAGTTGTGTCGCCTGTTCCGATATTATCATCAAGAAGAAGTACTTTTCCGTTGCTAAATAGTGTTGGGTCAACAATAGCTTCAAACAAATCGTATTGTTTTTCTTCACCTTGCTCATCAACATACTTGCTTTTTAATAAGTTTGTCCATTCTGTTCCGTGCATTGCCTTAAAAAATGGTCCAATATAAATTCCACCAAGACCTGCATTTAAAATATTGTAGCCTTCTGGAACATTAAAACAACTAGTGTAAACATAAAGTAATCCAAGGTTGTCACATTCAATACTTCTTTCAGCAATGTATTCATCACTCACAGGAAGAATAGATGTTGGAACAACAATAGGCTTATCTTCAATCGCATTTATAACGTTAACAATATCATCATACAAGCATTGCTTTGCTTGGTCAACAAACTCAAAGTTATCATTGTTAATTGCTCTTTGAATTTCTTCATAATAAACCTTTCCACTAAGGTTTGCCATGTGGTCCAAAACAACAAATGATTTTTTGCTTGCTTTGCCACCATTTTCTACGAGTGTGGTTGCAAGCATTGCTTTTAAATATTCCCTAAGTCCGCTCGCACCCGCACAAGTGTATCTTGTATAATATGTTTCGCCTCTTGAAATATATCTTCCGTTACCCATAGGTGTAACAAGGTATTCAATACCCTTTACGTCATCAAGTTCAAACATACCCAAGCAGTCAAAATCTTTTAATTTAATACCTTCTTTTGAAGAAGCATTTTGTGAATATCTTGATTGTTTGTTCATATTAACTCCTAAGTATTATTAGTAATTTTGTTGCACGTAAGTTTTAAGTGCATTAAGTTCATACTCAAATTCATATCTGGTAAAAACTGTATCTTGTTTTGTCTTTCCACCAAGAGCGTGCAAAATATATTTATCGCCAGCATTCTTTAAAACATTTCTGTATAGTGGATTCTGCAAGATTGAGATATACATTTCATCAATAAAATCATCAAACTCTTTGCTGTCACGCTTAATAGCCCTGCCTTGGAAATAAACATTACCCTCAGATTTCCAATTATAGTCAGCTGAAGCTTTGATATTGTTAGAGTTTAATCCGTGATAGTTAAAAAGCAGTCTTTGTGCTTTTTTGTCTTTCATTTTAAAGCCTTGGAAAATTCCTTCTAACGATTGAAGCTTAAATCCTTTAAAGTAAAATTCATACTGAAAAAGATTTGATAAAACTTTTGGGAGTGCTCCGTGGAATTTGTAACCAACATTGATAAATGTTTCGGTTTCGCCAACCCACTCGCCATCTTTACCCTCTCTGATGCAAATGCCATCACAGTAAAGCGAGCCATCTTCTTTTTCTTCTACTTCTTTCATTTCAAATTTGTAATTTTTTTTGAATTCTTGGAACTTTTTTAGTTCTTTTTTGATTTTGCAATCTAAAATTAAATTTCTCATACGTTCTCCTAATATACAATTTATTTTATCATAGCTCTAATTACTTTTCAATAGCAAATTAAAATTTATTTTTTATTTATTTAACATAATACCATTTTTGTAAACATAAATTTTCAATATATTTGACAAAACTAAAGTTCTTTGATAAATTTTAAATATAATATTTTTAGGAGAAATTTATGAAAACTTTTTATAAGTATTTTGCAGTTCCAGTCACAATTGGTGTTATTGCAAGCGTACTTTGCATAATTGATGCGTTTTTATCAAAAGCATTCGTAAAAAACGGCTCTTTTATGTGGGTAGCGTTCGCAATCTGGACAATTTTCTATGGTGCTAGCGTAAACGAAAGAATCAGAGGCTTGATTGGTATTGTTATTGGATTTATCGTTGCAATCATTATGAACTTTATAACAGCTTCATTCACTCTTAACATTTCATACCTAAGCATTAGTTGTTTGCTCGGCGTGCTTGTTATGAACTTTGCTGTAATGTTCTTGAACCACACAAAAAAGATTTGGACAAACTCAATTACAGGCGTATTTGCAGGAATATTTTTAACTTTTAGCGGTCTTGGAATTGGAATGTCACCAACAGCTGACGTAAAAACCTGCTTTTTAATGCTTGCAATCATCGTAACTTACGCAGTTCTTGGTATGCTTTGTGGATTCTTCTCGGTATTTTTCACAAACAAAGCAAAAAGCAAACTTCCAAAAGAAGAAACTGCTGAAGAGAATAAATAGTAAAAATCTATTACGCAAAAAAAATAGGGGCAATCCCCTATTTTTTATTTTAGTTTATTTTTCTCTTCTTTCTTATATTTATAGCCATCAACAACAAACTTATCACCAACACTTTTATCTAGTTTTTTAGTAAGTAATGTTGATTTTTGAATTAACACCAAAAATTTATCCGACTCAATTTCAATCAAATATGGATACACAATACCAGTCTTTAATAAGTCAGCAACCTCAAGTGTACCTGCTCCAATAAAAAAATCTAGAATCCATTGCCAAGCATTCATTTTCAGTTCTCTATTTAATATGTAAACGCTTTCTGCGTTTTTAAATCTTTCTAAAACAAAATTATTCACATTTTTGATTTTTGAATTAACCTTGTCAATTTCTTCAATTGTTTCATCATAATTAAATTTTATATTTTCCACCTTATAATCAATTAATTCATCAATAGTTTTTCCAAAAAGTGACGCTATATTTTTTAAATTATCAACATCAGGCAAGCCAACTCCTTTTTCCCACTTTGAAACTACTTGTCTTGAGACGTTCAATTTTATTGCAATATCGCTTTGTGATAAATTTGCTTGTTTTCTAAGACTAGATAATTTTTCTCCAAAAGTCATAATATTTCCTCCATTCGCACATTAATATTATCACACCATTAATTTTTGCTCAAGTTAAAACTATTTACATTTGTCAACTTTCCGTTGCAATAAAAAAGAGCTTGATTAAGCTCTTTATTTTACATCATAATCTTTAAAATCGTCCGTGGTATTATTATCTTCAGTAATTTTTTCTTCCGTAATAATTTGCGTTGTTTCCTTTCTAATCAAAAACATAAACGCAAAATTTATGACGCCTTGAATAATTAAAGACAATCCAAGCATTATCATTACAAACCTTTTTGCAACACTTGTGTTTGAAAGAATAACAACCACAAGTCCAAGCATTGAAAGAACTATTCCAATAAACAGTTCCACCCACCACTTTTTATCACCAACAGCCTTGTATGTTCTTGAGGTTATCATAGTTCTTACACCGCTCACCAAAATAATAAGACCAAACACTGAAATAAAGAACGAACGAACAAACATTAACAATAGCCCAACACAGAGTGCAATCATCGCTTTTATTAGGTACGCATTATTTCTAAAATCCGCTGGTGTTAAGCAGTAAATCAACATACATATACCGCCATAAAGCAAAACAGCAACCAAAACAATTGTTTCAATAATTTCTATAACATTTGTTGGCAGTGCACAAAACAAAATCCCCACAATGATAATTGCAGAAGATATAATTATACTTTCAAGCTTTTTTTTGAGCTCAGGACTGATTTTTGACGCGTTGTTAGTATTTTGCTCCATAACAATCTCCTAATTTAATATTACAACAATTAAGCATTTTTTCCAATTATTTATTATCACTTTTGTCATTTTTCTCAAATCTTTCCAAAAATGAGTGACTGACTAAGCCTTGTTTGTAGCCCACCATTGTATCCACTTGACAATTTGTTAAACTACTCAAAATATGGTCCTCAATGTCAGGAATTTGTTTTTCAAGGTCTTTAATTATTTGCTTGGTTTTGTATCTTGCCGAATTTGTTTCTCTTTCATTTGTGTAGTTTTCAGCAGTGAACTTGCAGGCACAAGCAATAAATTCAAGTTCATTTTTATCACGCCACCTGCAAATGTCGTCCTCTCTAACATAATAAAGCGGACGGATAAGCTCCATACCCTCAAAATTGGTGCTTTGAAGCCTTGGAAGCATTCCCTGAATTTGACCACTGAAAAGCATACCCATAAGCGTTGTTTCAATAACATCGTTTTTGTGATGACCAAGGGCTATTTTGTTGCAACCAAGCTCCTTTGCTTTTGCATACAAATATCCCCTCCTCATTCTTGCACAAAGATAGCACGGACTTCCACCAACTTTTAATGTGACGTCAAATATATCGGTCTCAAAAATATTCAGCGGAATACCTACGATTTTTGCATTTTCTTCAATTTTTTCTCGATTTTCTTTGTTGTATCCAGGGTCCATTGAAATATATTCAATCTCAAACGGAAAATCGCTTATTTTGTGAAGCATTTTCATTAAAAGTGCAAGTAGCATACTATCCTTGCCACCTGACACACAAACCGCAATTTTATCGTTTGGCTCAATAAGCTTAAATTCCTTAATTGCCTTTACAAACTTTGTCCAAATGCTTGGTCTGTATGTGGTGTTAATGCTTCTTTCAATTTCGCCTGCTTTGTCTAGAACTTTACGCATAGTTTTTCTCTTTATTTATTTTTTAGTTTATTATGTATTGCTTCTGCTGCAATTTTTCCTGCACCCATTGCAGAAATTACGGTTGCCGAACCAGTTACTGCATCACCGCCAGCATACACATTTTCTTTTGAGGTAAGCCCAGTACCCTCTTCAACGATAATTCCGCCGTGAGCGTTAACCTCGAGTCCCACTGTTGTTTGTTTAATAAGCGGATTTGGTGATGTGCCAATTGCCATAATAACCGTATCAACATTAAGTTCAAATTCACTACCCTCAATTGGAACAGGGCTTCTTCTACCCCTTTCATCAGGCTCGCCAAGCTCCATCTTTATACATTTGATTTTTTGAACAAATCCATTCTTTGGGTCACGCTTATCTTCGCTGTTGAAGTATCCAATAATTTCAACAGGATTATTAAGCAACTTAAACTCAATGCCCTCTTCCTCTGCGTGCTCAACTTCTTCCTTCCTTGCAGGAAGTTCTTCCATTGACCTGCGATAAATTATATATACCTTTTTTGCACCAAGTCTAAGAGCCGTCCTTGCTGAATCCATAGCAACGTTTCCGCCACCAACAACGGCAACGACTGCACCTTTTTTGATTGGTGTGCTAGAACCATCTTCATAAGCTTTCATAAGATTGCATCTGGTCAAAAACTCATTTGCTGAATACACGCCGTTAAGGTTCTCGCCCTTTATTCCCATAAATCTTGGAAGCCCTGCACCAGAACCAACAAAAACAGCCTTGTAACCATCTTCAAAAAGTTCATCAATTAAAATTGTCTTTCCAATAACAACGTTTGTTTTTATTTCAACGCCAAGTTTTTCAAGCGTATCGATTTCCTTTTGAACAATTGCTTTTGGAAGCCTAAACTCAGGGATACCATAAACAAGCACACCGCCTGCTTTGTGAAGAGCCTCAAAAATTGTAACGCTGTAACCAAGCTTTGCAAGGTCGCCCGCACAAGTGAGCCCTGATGGTCCAGAACCAACAACAGCAACTTTTATGCCATTCTTTTTAACAGAAATATTTTCATTTTTTGCGTGTGCATTGTGATAATCTGCAACAAACCTTTCAAGCCTTCCAATCCCAACAGGCTCGCCTTTTATACCTCTAACACACTTGCTTTCACATTGTGTTTCTTGAGGGCATACCCTGCCACAAACAGCAGGCAAACTTGACGACTTTGATATAATTTCATAAGCTCCTTCAAAGTCTCCCTCTCTAATTTTTGCAATGAATTCAGGAATATGAATTTTTACAGGACAACCTGAAACGCAGGGCATTGTTTTGCAGTTTAAGCACCTTAAAGCCTCACTTATTGCGACCTCTTCGCTGTAGCCAAGAGCAACCTCATCAAAGTTTGTGCCACGCACTTTTGCGTCTTGAACTGGCATTTTATTTTTTTCATTAGATAAATTGATATTTGCCATTACTTTGTCTCCTTTTTGTAAAGGTTACACACTTTTTCTCTTGCTTCGTTTTCTTCGCACTTGTACATAGAACTTCTCCAAATAGCTTCGTCAAAGTCCACTTCATAGCCATTAAAATCTGGTCCATCAACACAGGCAAACTTTGTTTTTCCACCAACTGTGAGCCTACAACCGCCACACATACCAGTTCCGTCAATCATAATTGGGTTCATAGAAACTGTGCAAGGCACGTTGTACTTTTTTGCTGTTTCGGTCACAAATTTCATCATAATGATCGGACCAATTGCGATAATTTCATCAAATTTCGCACCACCTGCAAGAAGCCTTTCAAGCGGAACACAAACATTACCTTTTTCTCCCTTCGAACCATCATCAGTAACCAGAACAAAGTTGTTGGAACAAGCCTTAAACTCTTCTTCCAAAATTACCAGGCTCTCGTTTCTAAAACCAATAATACTCGTGACCTCTGCACCAATTCTTGTTAATTTTTCAGCAACAGGAAGTGCTATTGCACAGCCAACGCCTCCACCAACAACACAAACATTTTTTAAACCCTCAACCTTTGTAGCGTTTCCAAGCGGACCAACAAAGTCTGAAATATATTCACCTTGTTTTTTCTCGCCAAGTTTTATTGTTGTTGCACCAACAATTTGGAAGATGATTTTAACAAGACCCTTTTCCCTGTTGTAACCAGCAACGGTAAGTGGTATTCTTTCGCCATCACTATCCACCCTTAATATAATAAACTCGCCAGCCTCTGCCTTTTTTGCAACGTCTGGGGCAACTATCTCCATTTCACAAACAGTGTCATTTAAATATCTTTTGCTTTCTATTTTAAACATAAACCAATCACCTCTACTCTATCTTAACACTTTTTTACAAAATCCACAATAATTTAATTATACATACACTGGGAAATGTGGCTAGACAAAGTAGAAATTGTGTGATAAAATAAGAGCATAGGTGAATTATGAAAAATATAATTTTTGATTTTGCAGGTGTTATTGCAAAGTATGACCAAGATGAATTTTTAGATAGTTTTAATTTTGAGCCAAGTGCAAGAGCTAGAATTAAAGATATGTTCTCTAGCGTTTCTTTTGAGTATTACCAAATGGGCGAAATTACCCCTGCTGACTATTACACTCTTCAACTCTTTAGATTTCCAGAGTATCAAAAGGAATTAAAAGCAATCCAAAACGCTGACTACAAAACGCTCCTCGAGCCAAACACAGAGCTTATTGAGTACATAAAATCAATCAAAGAGCAAGGAAACCGTGTGTTTATTATGTCCAACACCACTCCAGAAACCGCCGAGGTTATTATGCAAAGTGATTACGCTAAGATTTTTGACGGATTGATTTTTTCAACAGACACTCACATTTTAAAACCTAATGAACAAGCTTTCAAACTCGCACTTGATTATTTTAAGCTAAACCCAAAAGAAACAATTTTTGTTGACGACAGCAAGAAAAACGTTGCTGGAGCCAAAAAATCTGGCATAAGCTCAATTTTATTTTCATCAAATAGCCAAGCCATTGCCGACATAGAAAAACATCTTGGACAAAAAACTCTTATTTAAGGAGAACCTATGAAAATTATATGTATCACTGGAAAAAGCGGTTCAGGAAAAACATATCTCGCCTCAATGCTTGCGAGCAAACTAATTTGTTATGTCATTGACATTGACAGAGTTGCTCACGAAGTTTTGGAACAACCAAAAGTAAGGCAAGAAATTTTGAAAGTTTTTGGCAAAGAGGTTTTTGAAGGGAGATTTGTTAACCGCAAAAAACTTGGTGCACTAGTTTTTAACGACAAGGTTAAACTTTCGTTTTTAGAAAATCTAACCCAAACAGAAATGGAAAAAGTTATCGATACAAGGCTTGCCAGAATTGACACAAAATATGTTATTTTGGAGTATGCTTTGCTCCCTGAAATGAAATATTTCAAATCTTCAAACTACAATATTTTGGTTGAAGCAAACGACAAAGTTAGAGAAACAAGAATAACAAAAAGAGATAACATTTCAAAAGAATACTTTTCTACAAGAGACGCGAATTCGCTAGACTACAATAATTATAACTACGACCTAGTTGTAAACAACACGAAAAATTTTGATGTCGACCAAATAATTTCAAAAATAAAAAGCAAGAAATAATCTTGCTTATTTTTTTTGACTAAAAACTTGGTTTACTGCATTTCTAACAAATTTTCTATATTTTTTTGAACCACTTTTAAATAACAAATACAGCTTGCCACTAACATACTCAATTTCCTCAAGCATTTCAGGATATGTGTATGTTCTCTGCAGATTTTTACTTGAAAGTGCATAAATTGGTACTTGTTTTTCATTAATAATCATATATTTTTGCGTCTTTTGATTAAATACATTTTCATACTCAAAAAGTTTTGACGGCATTAATCCATAGCTACAAGACACAAAAATTCTGCCACCATTTATGGCAATCCCCTGCACCATATCAGGCACTGACAACGCTTTAACTGGAACAGGCCTACTGCCAATAACAGATAAATCACTAAGTTTGTAACCCAAAACCACAGCGTGATTAATCTCTTTTTCATTGAGACTGATGTGGTGCGTTATCTCGGTGTTGAATTTTCCAAGTCTATAAAATTCACCAACAAACAAAAGCCCCTCATAAACAAAACAAAAATCAGCATTGTTGTTAGTTTCAAAAGTGTAATCTATATTCACCTCTCCACAGGGATTTGTAAATAAATCGGATAACCTAAAATGATATGCCCTGCCATTACTAACAACAAACCCATCTTTTCCGTATGAGCATACTCCGCCAGCGTGCCCAGAATAAAAAACACCGCTTGGAAGCTTTAATTTAATTTCCTTAAGTAAATTTTGAGATTTTGCATCAATTAAATAAATTCTTGATGGCTGATTTTTTTCAAAGTATCCGCTCACAATAAACATATCATAATCTTTTGAGTAGCTTATCCCCTGCGGAACAAAACCACCGTCAAGCCCGAATATTTTCCATTCAGATTTTGCAGTTTTAAGTTCATAAACTGGTGTAAAAAAATAGTACCAACAAAAAAATACAATAAGGAGAATTAATGTCCCACCAAAAATATAAATGACTATCACAATGCAATAATAATCGCATATAAGTTTTATTTTAACTAAAAAATCCGCAAAAATATGTTAAAAAATATATAAAAAATAGTAAATAAATCAAAAATGATCGAATTTAACAAAATCTATTTGCCTGAGTATAAATTTGTGATATTATTAACTTGAGGTGTAATATGGACAGAAAAACTGTAATAATAACAGGTGGTTTTGGAGGTATTGGTAAAGCCACTGCAAAAAAATTCGCTGAAAATGGCTACAATTTAGCTCTCACATATCATAACACATTTGACCCAGATTTTTTAACTGAAATTAAAAGTTTTGGCGTTGAAGTTTTAGCTCTTAGGTGTGACCAAACAAATGAAAGTGAAATTATTAACTTTGTTAATTCTGCATTAAAAGAATTCGACAAAATTGATGTGCTTGTTACCTGTGCTGGAAAAGCTGAAAACCCTGAACTGTTGGTCGACAAAACCACAACACTTGTTGACGAAATAATAAACACAAACCTTAGGAGCACAATTCTCTTTAACAAAGAAGTTTTAAAGCACTTTTTGGAAACCCGTCACGGAAACATTATTAATATTTCTTCAATCTATGGAAAAACAGGCGGAAGCCTAGAATCTGTCTATTCTTCTTGCAAAGCAGGTATCATTGGGCTAACAAAATCACTCGCTGTTGAATATGCTCCATTTGTTAGAGTTAACGCCGTTGCCCCAGGTTGCATTGAAACAAAAATGACAAGCAATCTTTCAGTAATAGACAAAGATTGCATACTAGATTCCACCCCTCTCGACAGACTCGGCACACCAGAAGATGTTGCTAATGCAATCTACTTTTTGGCAAGTGACGAAAGTTCATTTATCACTGGTGAAGTATTGTCTGTCACTGGTGGCGTGGAGCGTTTTTAATAAAATATTCACAAAAAAAGATAGCAACTTGCTATCTTTTTATTTTATATTTTAACGTATTCTCCGCCAAAGTCTGGAGGTGTTCCGTTTCTGCTAATTACAAGGATTGTAACTTTTGTGCCATCTGTATAAGGTGCTGTGAAGTACTTTTCGTCGCCATTTTTCAAGAAATGCAATGTGTTTGAGGCCGTAATATTGTTAACAATACCCGACTGAGGATTTAGTTTGTACATTTCACCAGAATCCTCAAACCAAGCCGAAATCGTGAACCTTATCACGCCATAGTCAAGAGAGAAAGAAAGCTCTTGCAAACCGGCGGCACATTTAAGCAAAACTCTTGCATCTGCCG
>CAZFPH010000019.1:0-13544 GCA_964520955.1 uncultured Lachnospiraceae bacterium | reverse complement strand
GCTCAGTGGTAGAGCGCTGCCTTGCCAAGGCAGATGCCGCGAGTTCGAATCTCGTTTCCCGCTCCATAAAAAGGTGAGCGGCAGGTAAGTTTTACTTGCCGTTTAATCTGTATAAATAATTAAAAAATTGAATACATATTTATTGTAAGGTCTAAGATTAAGAAGAATGCTGCTTTGAAATTTTTTAGGAACGCAGCAAAAACGAAAAATTTTAACCTTAAAAAGAATATGGCGACATAGCCAAGCGGTAAGGCACAGGTCTGCAAAACCTCCATTCCTCGGTTCGATTCCGAGTGTCGCCTCCATAATAAATAAACCCCTCAACTTTTGTGAGGGGTTTGTTTATTATTTAGTGATATGAGTAAACGAACTGACGAGACAGAAAGCTAAGAAATGAAAAAATTTGTAAACGTTTAAACTTAATATGGTAAAAAACAATAATCGAGCAAGTTCGTTCGGCGAAGCCAACGAGCTGAGGGAGAGAAATTTTAACAGCGTGATAAAATAGAATAATTTTGATTTAGCATTAATTTTATCATGCGAGTATTCCGAGTGTTGCATATGCTTGCAAAGAAAGATTAAATAAATTTTTTATAAATTTATATATAAAATCTTAAAAATTCTTTACAAATAGAAAAAAATGAGTATAATAATTTGTGTTTATAATATGCTGGTGTGGCGGAATAGGTAGACGCAAGGGACTTAAAATCCCTCGGGGCGAAATCTCCGTGCCGGTTCAAGTCCGGCCATCAGCACCAAAAGGATAGTGATTTCACTATCTTTTTTTATTTTTGTAAACATTCATAACCGGCATCTTTATTCGTTTCTCTCATAAAGACCGTGCCTTGTGACACTCGCTACACTGGTCGACATTGTTTTGCCTGTACGCTCGTTATTCCGTCGCTACCGCTCCTTACAAGTCTTGCCATCAGCACCAAAAATACAAATCCGAACCTTACTTAGGGCGGATTTTTTATTTTTATATGTATTATATTTACTTAAATCATTTAACATATCATTATTTTTTTGATAGAATGAGGGTAGTGAGGTTTTATTATGAATAATATTTTTGAACCGATTTTGGATAAAGATGAACAAGTTATCAAAACTTTTAAACCTTGTAAGGCAAAGATGTTCACATCAGTAACAATTGCAAGTTTCTTCTGTTGGATTTGGCTATTTATTCCAGAATTTATTCTCTTAGCTTTTAACGAAGAGGTAACAGCCCTTAAAAGCAATTGGTGGGTAGCAATAATAGTCGTTATTGCCACTGCTATAGTTGTTTTTGGCATCACACTCTTACTTTGTTATCTTGATTACAAAAACACCTACTACGCTTACACAAACAAAAGGATAATCATTAGAAGAGGAATTTTTGGAGTTGACTACAAAAGCCTAGATATGAGTATGATTGGTGCAGTGACAGTTAATGTAAGTCTACTCGACAAACTACTCCACAAAAACACTGGAACAATAACCTATGGCAGTATGGCGAGCCCAATGGGCGGACAAAGTGGACCAATGTTTAGATTTTCTAATGTGAAGGCACCTTACGAAACTTACAAAGAAATCAAGGGCGTTATTGATGAGTTCAAAAACAAAAAAGAAACAAAAAAAGAAGATTAGCAATCATCGCTAATCTTTTTAGTTTGCAATTTTTATCTATTAATGCTACCATAATATTGGAGAAAATTATGAAAACTGAAATTGAAGCAAGGCTACTTGACCTTGATATAAAAAGTTTTATTAACAAACTTAAACTAAACAATGCAACATTTGTGGGCGACTGGATTCAAATCAGAAACTGCTACGATTTTAAGCCAATAAAAGAAAAGTCTTGGATTAGACTCAGAACCAATGGAGTGGAAACAACTCTCACAATCAAAGAAATATCTAACGCAACCATAACAGGCACAAAAGAAATGGAGATTGTTGTTTCTGACTTTGATGAAACAGATAAAATCTTAAATAAACTCGGATACTTTGCTCGTAGCAAGCAAGAAAACAGGCGAATTCGCTATATATTAGATGGTGTTGAAATTGACATTGATTTTTGGCCAAAAATCCCAACTTATGTCGAATTTGAGGCTGACAGCGAGGAAAAGATTAAAATCGTTTGCAAAAAACTTGATATCGACACCTCAAAACTAACATCTCTTGATGTTTCTAGCATCTACTTGCATTACGGACTTAATATAAACGAACTGCCACAAACGATATTACTTGAAAATGAGCGAAAAAACATTTCTTACAATTAACGAGGAATTATGCTAAACAGATACTTATTTATTGATGAAAACATAGCTGAAAATTTAATTCATCAAAGCTATAACTACAAGCCGGTTAAAACTGAAGACTCAAAAACAAAGGCTTATTATGTCAAAAACTATATTGTTTTGCACAAGACCAACATTCCCGTTGCAAACAGTGACACATTGCCAACTGAAGAATACTACTACGATATAATGCTTAAGCTTATGGAACTTTATGAAAACAAGGTTTCAGTTGTTCCAATTCTTGGTTACACCATTAATGAAAACACCATCAAAACCATCGATAGTGGTTCAGATGTTTACGCTTCTGGCTATGTGATTTTAGCAAAACAGCGTGGTGACGAACTATATAGTTACGACAAAATGCCAAATCCGTTTTGCTTGGAGAGCACAAATTGTGACTCTAAAAAGACCAGCTATCTATTTTCAAGATTAAAAGAAATATCAAATATCCCACAAAACCATTACGACAAATATGTTTCGGATTTTCTCAAGATTTCCAAAACTGGTCTAAAATTTGATGTTTATAATCAATCGAATATTTTATACAACAAAACAAGCGGTTTTATCCTTTCAAATATCAATCACAAACTGCAGAAATTCAAGACTGAGAGCGAGTTTAACAAAAGTTTCATAAGAAACGTTTTTGCCGTTTGCTGTGTAAATTTTGATTACTCACAAGCATTAACCGCCACCGAAAAGGCGAAACTAAAAGAGCTGAACACAATAATTTACAGCAAGTGCTTGAATTCATTAGTTAGCCTTGGTTTCAACACTGAAGAAATCGAACAAGGATCAATCAATGTTTGGAAAAACTAACAGAACGAATGTTCTGTTTTTTTAACACAAAATAAAAAATCTGCATACCTTAAACCAAAGGGGAATTTATGATTTTTGAAGGTAGTGCGGTTGCTCTTATCACTCCGTTTAATGAGCAAGGACAGGTCGATTATTATGTATTAAAAGACTTGATTGAATATCAAATAGCAAACGGAACAAAGGCAATTGTTATTCTTGGAACAACTGGCGAAGCTTCGACAATAACAAGAGATGAAAGAAACAAAATTATTAAATTTGCTGTCTGCATAGTAAACCGAAGAGTTCCGCTTATTGTTGGCACTGGTTCTAATTGCACCAAAACAGCGATTGAGTTTAGTAAAGAAGCTGAAAGCATTGGTGCAGATGGTGTTTTGGTAGTTACACCTTATTACAACAAATGTAATCAGGAAGGTCTGTTCGTTCACTACAAAGCGGTGGCGGATAGTGTTAAATTACCATTAATTTTATATAACGTTCCATCTAGGACTGGCGTAAACATACTCCCAGAAACCGTAAAAAGATTATCAAAAATTAAGAATATTGTAGGCATTAAGGAATCTAGCGGGAACATTCAACAAATAGCAAAACTTTTCAAAATTCTGCCAAAAAAATTCTGTATCTATTCAGGTGATGATAGTTTAAACTTAATATTCTATATTCTTGGAGCAAAGGGAACAATTTCAGTTACAGCCAACTGTTATCCTGAAAAAGTTGCCTTGCTATACTCTTATGCTTTAGAAAATGATTATCTCAACGCTCGACAAGTCAATCATTATCTTGAAAAAATCAACGAAGCATTGTTTTTTGATGTCAATCCAATTTGCGTGAAACACTATATGTCTCTACTAGGGTTCAATGTCGGCAAACCAAGACTACCGCTAACAAAACCTACAAAAGAAATTTGTGAGAAATTGTTGGAGGTATATAAGGTTTATGAAGATTAGATTAGGCATTGTTGGATACGGAAACCTTGGAAAAGCTGTTGAACAAGAAATTTTAAGAAATAACAATTTTAAACTCGTTGCAATATTTTCAAGGCGAAGTATAAAATCTGTTAGCAGTACACCTGTTGAGCCGTTTGAAAATTATATTTTATACAAAAATAAAATCGATATTATGCTTCTTTGTGGCGGTTCAAAGTCCGATATCGAAGAGCAAGCCCCAATAATTGCCGAGTATTTTGACACCATTAACACTTTTGACACTCACGCAAAAATTAAAACACTGCATAAAACACTTGACGAAATTACAAAAAAATCCAATACTCGTGCAATTATGTGCTGTGGCTGGGACCCTGGAGTCTTTAGTGTTATTAGAGGTTTATTTTTAGCCATATCACAAAAATTACCTTACACTTTTTGGGGAAAAGGAGTGAGTATGGGGCATAGCGACGCACTAAGAAATGTAGATGGAGTGATTGACGCTGTGCAGTTCACAATTCCAAACCCGGAAGCGGTTAGTCTTGCAAAAAAAGATTTTGATATTTCCAACATTCCACACCATTTTAGAGACTGCTACGTATACACTGACAAAAATCAAGAAAAGATTGAGTCAGAAATAAAAAACATACCTAATTACTTTAAAGGTCAACCTACAAAAGTTATATTTATTTCAGGGCTTGGTGTTTTAAAACTAAAAAACAAGCAGTCACACAAAGGTATGGTGATTACAAGTTTTAAATCTCAAAATCATTTAAGCAAAATGACATTTAGCGTTTCAATGCAATCTAACCCTGCATTCACTGCCAGAATTATGGCAACTTACATTTCTGCTATCATCAATTTAAAGCAAGAAAACAAATGTGGAGCATTCACTCCACTTGATATACCAATTAGTTATTTATTTCTTGGAAGTAATAAAGAAAATTTATTAACCAACATTTGCTGACACTTAGTATTTACAACGACTAAATTTAATGGTACAATCTTGTTATAATATATTTACGGAGATATTATGGCTTACGAAGAGTCCGAAGAAAATATTAACCTTGCGCTTATGGAAGTTGATGCTATCAGAAACAACATCAACAAGGCAGGGAAATCTAAAGATTTAATTTTTGATAAATATGCAAAAGCTTGTTCATTGTTTTCTTGTGCTGGCGAATTAACTATCAAGAAGGATAGTAAAGATATGGCTTTTTACGATTCAACAAACAGCTCAAAAAGCAAGTACTTTGTTTCAGAAGAAGACACTAGCGAGTACAACAACATTTTTAATGCAGTGAATTTCTTTTTAACTCACGCAGGTTCAAGCGAACAGTTTGCAACGGCTCTTTCAATGGTTTTTGCAAATGACAACCACATTAGAAGTTATCCTGTTAAACTTAAACTTAAAATGAATAACGAAGAGGACGGTTTTTATGACGACTACCGTTTTATAAACTTCACTCAGTTTTTTGATGACTTTGGAACGCTTGTTCATTCGTGTTTTATCGATCTGTTTGATAATATTGAAAATTACACAAGTCTTGACGAATTGATTAAAGTTCTGCAAACAAAAATATCTGATGGCGGAGAAAAGTGCGTGGGTGTTGAAGTTGTTGGAGTTAATATCTTTCCATCTAGCATCGACCTAAAAAAGAACTTTACTATCTTTGAGTCACTAACAGATATGGGTGGGGTGGACTTTAACTTTTTTGGATATCAATTAGACTACGCAAATGCTGATGCTGAAAAATGTGCAAATCTAAAAAATTACGTAACAAAAAAACAACTAAAAGAGCACCTTAACACATATCTTGCAATAGGAAATGAACTTTCATAAAAAGCAAAATAAAAAACCTAGACGAACTAGGTTTTTTCTTTTGCCATAATTGTTAAGCAAGAACAACTGGTCTTTTATAGATAAGTGTACAAATAAGGTCAATAACCCAAAGTACTACAGAACCAAATATAATCCAAAGGATACCAACAACAAGCATTAATGTTTTTTTGTAAGCAACACCTTTGCAGATTCTGTAAATAGCCCAAGCGATGTTAATAACAGGTAAACATAAAATAAGTTTAACAATCCAAGGTAAATTATCAAATGCTTTAACTATATCTTTCATATTTTCTCTCCTTATATTTTATTTATATTCTAAACATTTTGCATTTAGAATTCTTTGTAAAATATTTTTTTTACAACATTATTATAGTATTAAAAAATTTTCTGTGTCAATCTTTTGTGTAATTTTTTGTCTGCAATTGCCTAAAATTTTTTTATAACAATTGATTTTTAAAGGCTTATGCTTTATAATGTACAATGTATTATTATATAAATAGAGGTTATTATGATTACTGATAAACAACTTAAAGCTCTTTGGAAAGAATTTTTTACAAAGCATGGATTTAACCAAATTCAAAATAGTTCACTTATTCCTGAAAACGACCCAACAGTTCTTTTCACAACTGCTGGTATGCACCCGCTCGTTCCATACCTTCTTGGCGAAAAACACCCTCAGGGTAAAAAGCTTTTCAATACCCAAAGATGTATTAGAACAGGCGACATTGATGATGTTGGTGACTACAACCACAACACCTTCTTTGAAATGCTTGGCAACTGGTTTATGGGTACTTGCCCTAAAGATGAAATGATTAAACTTTCTTACGAGTTTTTAACAAGCAAAGACTATCTTGGCATTGACCCAGACAGACTTTCTGTTACCGTTTTTGAGGGCGATGAAATTGCCCCTCGTGACGAACTAGCTGCAAAAACATGGGAAGAATGCGGAATTGCAAAAGACCACATTTTCTTTAATCCAAAAGAAGATAACTGGTGGGGTCTTGGAAGCGGTGTTGGCCCTTGCGGTCCAGACAGCGAAATGTTCTATGATTCTGGAAAAGAAAAATGTTCTCCAGAATGCAGACCTGGCTGTCATTGCGGAAAGTACAACGAAATCTGGAATGACGTGTTTATGCAATACAAGGTTGAAAACGCTGGCGAAAAGGCCCAAGCACTGGAAAACCCTAACATTGATACTGGTATGGGTGTTGAAAGAACAATTTGCGTTCTTAACGGAGTTAAATCAAGCTATGACATTGGTATTTTTAAAGAAGTTATCGATTTTATGGATTCAAAAGCTTCTGTTAAGAAAAATGACGACAATGTTAAGTCTTACAGGATTTTAGCTGACCACCTCAGAAGTGCAATCTTTGTTCTTGGTGATGAAAAGCACATCAAACCATCAAACATTGGTCAAGGCTACATTTTAAGAAGATTCATTAGAAGGTCAGTTAACCACGCTAGAAAGATTGGTCTTGACACAAAATTCTTTAGCGATGTTGCAGACCTTTACATTGACTATTATTCTTATGACTACGACATTTTGACAGAAAACAGAGACTTTATCAAAACCGAACTTTCAGCAGAGGTTGAAAAATTTGCAAAAGCAATCGACCTCGGCTACAAAGAATTTGAAAAGGTTGTTAGTGGAATTGAAAGACACAAGCAGTTTGCAAAAGAGGGTGAAGTTGTTGAAAACATCATTAGCGGAAAAGCAAGCTTTAGGCTTTTTGATACTTTTGGTTTTCCAATTGAACTCACTCAGGAACTTGCAAAAGAACTTGGCTACGAGGTTGATATGACTGGGTTTGAAGAAGCCAACAAAAAACACCAAGAACTCAGTCGTTCTGCTTCTGCAGGTGCATTCAAGGGCGGTCTTGCAGATTCATCTTATGAAAACGCAAAGCTCCACACAGCAACACACATTATGCTTGCAGGACTTCGCAAAATGTTTGGAACAGGCGTTGAACAAAAAGGTTCAAACATCACACCTGAAAGACTCAGATTTGACTTTAACCTTGACCACAAAATGACACCTGAAGAAATCAAAGAGCTTGAAGAATTTGTAAACACTGCAATCGAAAAGAAGATTGACGTTGTTGCTGAAGAAATTGAAATTGAAAAGGCAAGAGCAGAGGGTGCTTATGGTATCTTTAATGCTAAACCCGGAGATATTGTTAAGGTTTACACAATCGAAGGTGTAGATAAACAAATTTGTGGTGGACCACACGCAAAAAATACTGGCGACCTCCATCACTTCAAAATTATTAAAGAAGAAAGCTCTTCTTCTGGAATTCGCAGAATTAAAGCTATCTTAGACTAAAAAGGAGAAAATTATGGCTAATAAAATGATTACTAGCAGAGATATAGACTTTGCTAAATGGTACACTGATGTTGTTAACGCAGCAAAACTTTCATCATACTCAAATGTTAAAGGTTGTATCATTTTAGAGCCGAATGGATACGCAATTTGGGAAAAGATGCAACAAACACTTGACCATATGTTCAAAGAAAGTGGCCACAGAAACGTTGCTATGCCTATGCTTATTCCTGAAAACTTAATGAGAAAAGAAGGTGAGCTCATTAATGGATTTGCTCCTGAAGTTGCATGGGTTACAATAGGTGGCAGCAAAACTCTTGAAGAAAGAATGTGCATCAGACCAACCAGCGAAACACTATTTAGCGACTATTATTCAACAGTTGTTAAGTCTTATAGAGACTTACCACTCAAATATAATCAATGGTGTTCAGTTATGCGTTGGGAAAAGGAAACTAGACCATTTTTAAGAAGCCGTGAATTCTGGTGGCAAGAAGGTCACACAGTTCACGAAACTCAAGAAGAAGCTGAAGCTGAAACAAGAGGAATGCTCAAAACTTATGAAACATTCTTCAAAGATTATCTAGCAATCCCTGCAATTACTGGCAGAAAAACTGAAAAAGAAAAATTTGCAGGTGCAGACTACACCTTAACAATTGAAGCACTTATGTATAACGGTGTTTCACTTCAATCAGGCACAAGCCACTATTTTGGTCAAAGATTCAGCAAAGCTTATGATATTAAGTTCCTCAATAGAAACAATGGTTTTGATTATGCTTACCAAACATCTTGGGGCGTAAGTTCAAGAATGATTGGTGCACTTATTATGGTGCATAGTGACGACGATGGTCTTGTTCTTCCACCAAGAATTGCTCCAACTCAAGTTAGAGTTATTCCAATTGGCAAAGATGAGGAAATTTTAAAAATTGCAAAAGGCTATTATAACGACCTTAAACAAGCAGGTATTTCTGTTGAACTTGATGATAACCCACAAACAACACCTGGTTTTAAGTTTGCTGAAGCAGAAGTACTCGGTGTTCCAGTTCGTGTTGAAATTGGAAAGAGAGACCTTGAAAATGGACAAATCACACTTGCTCGTCGTGATACAAAAGAAAAGATTCAAATTTCTAAAGATTCTGATATTTCTGTTGAAGTTAAAAGACTTATGGATATCATTCAAAATGATATGCTTGAAAGAGCAACAAAACGCAGAGATGCTATGACTTATGAAGCTAGAAACCTTGACGAGTTCACAAAGATTATGAACACCACTCCTGGTTTTGTTAAGGCTGATTGGTGCGAAGACCCTGAATGCGAACTTAAAATCAAAGAAATTAGAGGAACGAAGTCTCGTTGCATTATGGAGGGCGAAAAGCCTCTTACAGGCAAATGCGTGGTATGTGGAAGACCTGCAAAACATCTTGTAACTTGGGGTATTCAATACTAAGAGGCTATGATGGATAAATTTGAAGAACTTAAGCAGATTTTCAGGGGGATTTTGGTAGATTTAAAGTACACAGATGAGCAAATCAAGTCAATAACTGACCTTGTTAGAAGCCCTGAAGAAATGGTAAAAATTGTTAATGCGATTGAAGAAAACCAAGGCATATCATACGACGAACTATTTGAAATTGTCTTAAACTCAATCAATTTCGATATAGTTATTGATAACTAAAAAAGGAACTAATTTATATAGTTCCTTTTTTTATTTTACCATTTACAGAACGAGTAAAAAATGATATAATACCATCTATGATGAATGATATTTTAGACATAATAGAAAGAAATAATGGAAAAAGAAAGGAACTTGCCAGGCAAACAAAAATAAAATCAATAAACCAAATTTTTGATGGCGATAATCTGCTTGTTACAGATTTTTCAAACCTTAACCTAGCCGGATTAAACCTAAGCACAATTCCAATGCATTTGTGGAACAATTGCACCTTTTTCAATACAAATTTTGCTGGCACTGGCATAAAGTTTTTACCTAATATGCTAAAAAGAATTACAGATGGCAACAAAGAATCCGTTAATATGTGCTACTGCAATTTTGAGGGATGTGACCTTTCATTTTTAACAAAAGACGACTTTAACATTAATGGCTGGGAAATTAACACCATTGGTTGCAATTTCAAAAACACAAATCTAAAACACGATTGTTTGAGATTTTTGTACGACTTAACACTAGATGAATCTTACGGAGATTATAACTTTGAACATTGGGGCGATTTTGATGGATATTATGCAGACTTCGATTTGCTTACTATTATAAAAAATCCGTTTCTTAATCTCTCATCGTCAAGACTTGTTCGCATTTTTGAACATTTTGCATTGAAAAGCCAAGCTTTACTTGAGTATCAATATATTCCAAAAGAATCTAGATGGAAATGGACAATAGATCCAGAAAAATTGCAAAAAGTTGTCGAAATGTGCGAATATGGTCTTCAGTTTGATAAACAAGGACATTTTAAAAGATTTTATGAAGCCATTTCAAAAAATTTCACTTTGGAAAATAAGTACTGGTTCTTTAGAATTGAAATTAAGGATGCACTTATTAAAGATGCTGATATTAAAGACATACCAATAAGCGTACTTATTCATTACTACTTTAATGGCGGAAATACTTTTGAAAATGTGTCAATAAATAATCCAATTGGGGAACTTTTAAGTTTTCACTCCGAGCAATTTTATGATGGCGGAAATCGAAACAAGTTTAATTCTCTCTATCTTCCAAGCATCACTTTTGGAAGTTGGAAGGAAAAGCCCGCCCAGAAACGTAGAATATCATCAAGTGCGATAACATTTTTCACAAAGGTATATCTTGAACCTAGCAGGGTTTGTAATGCAAAATGCAAGTTTTGCAGAAATGAAACATTTGAAAAAACTGCTTATGATTTAGAAAAAATTATTGAGACATTAAATAGCATAAAGCAGTATATTAACGCTGTTGTTATTGGTGGCGGAGAGCCTACACTAAGGCTTGAAGATGCAATATTTTTAAAAGAGCAGTGCGATGCGAATCATATCAATTGGCATATCTTTACAAACGGCACAAATCCATCAATTATTGATAACGATGTAATAACAAAGGGGTTTAAAATCAATCTTAGCAGGCACGCCGTAAGCGACAACGAAAACGCTTCAATTTTTGGTGTTAGCCCATCAAAAATAATGAGTACTCAGGCCGTGCAGAGGTTAAATGACAAGGCTGAAGTCACGCTCAACGCAACTTGCTTTAATGGTGGTCTTGATACACCTATAAAAATCTTGGAATATATTGACTTTGCAAGAGAAATTGGCTGTTCAAAGGTGCTTATACAAAGTCTACAGAGGAATTCTTCACTCGGCTCATTTGGTGGCGTGAACGATAATTTGCATATTGACGATTCTGTTTTAAGTGAAGTTATAAAGTTTTTGAGGACTGAAAATTTTAAGCAAAAAAAGTACCCAATATATGCTTCTGGTGGATATGTTTCGTATCTGTTTAAAGACCCTGATGATGAGTTTTCAATATCTATTCAAAAGTACATAACAAAAGAGGATTTGTCAGCAAATTGGCCAAAAGCAGTTAAAAGGGCGTTTGATTTATCAATTGATCCTGCGGGAAATCTTTATGAAAACTGGCACCAAAATTATGGTGAAATTGACACTTCAATTTTCCAAAAATAAAAACATCAGCGATTGCTGATGCTTTTTTACTTAAACCATTTTTTCCTTTTGAACACAATAATCATTGTAACAACAATCACAACGCTAACAAGAATAACAACTGGGTAGGCATAAGTCAATTTAAACTCTGGCATTTTCAGATTCATTCCGTACCAACCAACAATTAATTGGAGAGGCATAAAGATTGCAGTTATAATTGTGAACATTTTCATTAAGTTGTTCTGTTTTAACTGGACTTGAGCCTGATAATTTTCTCTTATTTGTGAAAGATTATCCCTGAGGTACAGAACCTCGTTATATAGTTTAGGAATTCTTTTATCAAGAACAGAGAACATATCCTTTTCGTCTTTGGTTGTTAAAAATGAACTATTGCCGTCCAAAAAGTCCACTATATAGTTTAGTTGCTCGTAGTAGTGTTTAAGCCTTGTGAGCGACTTTCTATAAACCGAAATTCTTTTAATATGCTTTTCTAGGTCGTCTTTTTCCTTAGAAAGCCTGTCATCAAAGTTGTTAAGTTCATTTTCAATGGTTTCAAGCTTAAAGTAATCATTATCTGTGGTATCCACAATCAAGTTAATAAGAACCCCAACATGGCTTATGTCATTTGACTTTAAATAATTATTCAACTTTTCCATTAAAATAGTTTTATTACTGGTTACATAGATTGAAAACGTCTTAAAATCTGAGTAAAAGCCAATTTTTTCGACATTTGTGACACTGACAGAGTTTGTATTATTGTCCGTGAACATAAAGTTAAATGTGGCAAGATAATTGCCTCCATATGATTCGATTTTATTTGAGTTAATATATTTTAATCCAGAGATGATTTCCTTATCTTCCTTAGCGTCAAAAATTTCTTGAAGCTGAGATTTATCAATAACTATAATTTTATTTTTCCAATTTTTCTTTAGGGAAGTCTCGTTTTCGTAGTTTATAATTTCCATATTCAATTCCTTATATTAATTTCTAAGTGAAACAGCGGTAGACGCTTTTCTTCTTATATCGTCTGAGATTGCAGCATAGTGCTTTTTTGTGGTGTTAACGTCTTTGTGACCAAGCACATCTGCAACAATATAAATATCCTGAGTGGCTCTATAGAGCCTTGTGCCATAAGTACTTCTAAGTTTGTGCGGTGTGATTTTTTTGAGCGGAGTAACAATGCCTGCATACTTTTTTACAAGTTTTTCAACAGCTCTTGTGGATATTCTACGATTTTGCAGTGAAGTGAACAGAGCAGGTTCTTCAATTAGCAGGGGATTAGAATTTCGTTCCACAAGCCAATCATAAAGAGCCACCTTAACCTCGTCACTAAAATACAAAATAACTTGATTTCCACCTTTGCGAGTAATGTTTATTGCATTGATTTTAAAATCGATATCTTCAACGTTTAATCCAACGCACTCAGACACACGAAGCCCCGTTCCAAGAAGCAGTGTCATAATTGCAATATCACGAATTTTTGTGTGCTTGTGAAAACCAACTTCGTGGCCATTTAAACCATATCCGCTTTCAACAGTGCTTAAAAACTTATAAACCTCGTTATCTTCAAGTTTGATAATTGGTTTCTCATGTAATTTTGGCATTTCAATTTTGCTCGCAATGTCAACCGAAATCATTTCACGCCTGAAAAAGTACTTATAAAATGAACGTACTGATGCAATCTTTCGAGCTTTTCCACGCTCGCCATTGGTGATTATTTCGCC
>CAZFPH010000018.1:0-13544 GCA_964520955.1 uncultured Lachnospiraceae bacterium | reverse complement strand
ACTATTAAGTTTAAATACTTCAACGATATCCAACTCACAAATCTTTGCTTTTTCATAAGCACCGTCTGCTTTTAAATTTTCAATGATACCTTTAATAAATTCTTCCGAATTAGGATCAGCTGCATTCATCATCTGTTGTGCTTGGTTTATTCTTACTAGAAGATCCTGTTTATATTCTTCTGCGGATTTTTTTATCATCGCTGATATTTTTGATTGATATTCAGGAGTTTTCAATAATTCTTCAATAAACTTTTCTTGTTTCTCATATGATTTTGGAGCCTTAATTTTATTATCATCAATTAAATCTCTAATTTCATCTCTTACTCTCTCAGTGCTATATTGGATTGCCCATTCTTCAATTTCTTTTTCATCTAATCTTTCTGTATAATATTCTATACTTTTTTTGCAATCTTCAACAGTTCTTGTAGATTCCCTTTCAATATATTGCTCTGCTGTCAATCCTTGTAATTTATTTAACTCTTCAGAATATTCAGTAATGCTTATATCTAAATTTTCAATTTCATGTCGTAGATATTCTATTTCGTCTTTATCTTTTTCTTTAGATAGAATTTCTTTTTTTAATTTGAGTTCCAACTCACATCTTTTGATTCTTAATTCAATACTTTCTTTTTCTCTTTCAAAAGCTTCTACTTTTAATGCTTGTAAATTAGTTTCCATTTAAAATTCTCCCTTTATGTAAGATTAGTTTCAGTATACATCTATTTTTATTATTGTGCAACTACAATTTTCAATAAAGTGCACAAAATACGCCTATTGAGCCACTATTTTAGTTATTTTTTTAAAAATTCCATTACTTTTTCGGCTGTTTGAATTCCATCTGCACCGCTTGATGTAATGCCTCCAGCATAACCTGAACCCTCTCCTGCAGGAAACAATCCAACAATACTGCTCATATATTTGTCATCACGAACAATCTGAACAGGTGCACTAGACCTACTCTCAACGCCTATCAAAAGATTGTCGTCATCTGCAAACTTATTAAGTTTTCTGTTTAGTTTTGGAAGAGCTTCTCTTAGCGACTGAGTAACAAAATCTGGCAAACATTTCGACAAATCTGCAAGTGTAATATGTGGTTTATAAGTTGGTTTTACTTTTTCAAAGTTTCCATCAAAATCACTTGTCTTTCCTGCCAAAAAATCCTTTACCTTTTCAGCAGGTGCGTTGTAATTCCTACCGCCAAGTTCAAATGCCAACTTTTCGTACTTATGCTGAAAATCAACACCTGCAAGCGGTTCGCTCGAACCAAAATCCTCAGGCGTAACATTCACCAAAACTGCTGAGTTTGCATTTCTGCCATCACGAGCATACTCACTCATACCATTCGTAACAATCGTACCCTCATCGCTAGAAGAAGCAACAACATAACCACCAGGACACATACAAAACGTGAACACACTTCTGCCATTATCCAAATGCTCAACAAGCTTGTAATTTGCGTTAGCCAGCCCCGTTTCATCAGAGCCATACTGCGAAATATTTATGTCTTTTTGCAATCCTTCAATTCTTACACCCATCGCAAAAGGCTTTTGTTTTAATGTACAACCAATATTATTTAACATTTTATAAGTGCTAATAGCACTATGGCCAACGGCAAGGATTACCGCATCGGTATCAAATTCAATTTTTCTATTTTCTGCAATATTAGTCGCAACAATACCTTTAACTTTGTTATTTTTTAGCTTTAATTCGTCAAATCTTGTTTCAAATAAAACATCTCCGCCAAGGCGAATAATTTTTTCTCGAATAGCAACAACAACTTCTTTTAACTTATCACTCCCAATATGTGGTGCAAATTCGTAAAATATCTCCTTAGGAGCACCATTTAAAATAAATTCGTTAATACACTTTTTCGTGTATACATTTGACACATTTGAATTTAATTTTCCGTCAGAAAATGTACCTGCCCCACCCTCGCCAAATTGAATATTTGAATACTTGTTAAGTTTTCTTTCATTCCAAAATAAATCAACATCTTTTTGCCTTTCGTGAACAGACTTTCCTTGCTCTAAAATTATTGGTCTGTAACCTGCAACCGCCAAACTTAGTCCAGCAAACATTCCTGCAGGACCAAAGCCAACAACTATTGGTCTTTTACCTTCAAAATTTGCCTTTAAATACTCTATTCCACCGTGGTCAACAACAATATCGTTATACTTTTTTAGCCTGCCTTTTGCCTTTTGTTTAACCTCAACCGCAACATTAAGTTTTGTGATAACATTTGGCTTTTTTCTTGCGTCTAAGCTTTTTCTAACAATCTCAAACTTCAAAATATCATCTCTGTTTACGCCAGTCTGTCTAGAGAGTGCGTTCAAGATATCTTTTTCCGTGTATCTATTATTAACCTTAACTTCTGTAATAAGTTTCATCTCTAAACCTCGCTTGATGTAACAACCACACCTTCTGGAGTGTTTGTGAAAAGCACCAAATTATCCGCCTTGGCTTTAACCCTGTCATCGTGAGTTACAACAATAACAATTGCGTCTTCTTTGAGTGCACAAATGTTTTCAATAACGTTGTTTGCATTTTTGTTATCAAGGTCGTTGGTTGGCTCGTCAAAAATATAAATGTCCGCTTGTTTTAAAAGAGCTCTTGATATTCCAATCCTCTTTTTTTCGCCACCAGAAAGCATATTTTCAAGGTTTTGTTCTGTTGTTTCATCATACTTTCTGTTAAACAATCTTTTCATAGAAAGCATTTCAATAACAGGTTTAACCTCTCTTTCCTCTTCTCCGTTTGGATACAATACATTAAGTTTCACATCTCTGTTAAAAACATACGCTGTTTGCATTGAAACACTCATTTTATCTACAAGTTGATATGGAGTTGAAATCTTCTTTTCTCCGTTAACGTAAAACTCACCACCAGTTTTTTCACAAAGACCTGAAACAAGCCTGATTAGTGTAGATTTTCCGCATCCACTCTCACCTGTTACAACCGTAAGCTTGCCTTTTTCAAATTTTAAGTTTATGTTTTCAACTTTAAAATTTTCATTGTTTTGAGTGCTAATATCTTTTAGTTCTAAACTCTCAATAGCTTCAATATTTGCAACTTTTTGTGGCAATATCGAACTTTCAGCTGGTTTAATATCAAAAAGCCTTTCAACTGAAACCTTACAATCAATCCATGTCGTTGCAAAATAGCCGACAATTTGAATTGGTGAAAAAATTTGTGCAACATAGTTTGTGATAATAATAACACTGCCAACCAAAAGCGTACCTTCATAAATCCTCTTTGCACACAAATAAATAATAATGAATGTGCAAGCAACCTGAACAAGCCTAACAAGTGCCCAGTATACCCATCTAAGGTTAATTTGCTTTTTCTGCTCTGAGTAGAATTTATCAACTTTTTTGTCAAAAATTTCTGTTTCAAAGAGCATTGATTTATAAAGCGTGATAATTGGCAAATTCGTTATGCTGTTTGCGATAGTATTTGATATTGCAGACTTAGATTTTTCGGTCTTAACCGATATTTTTTTCTCAATTTTTGTCCTAAAAATAACACAACAAACAACTAACAC
This sequence comes from uncultured Lachnospiraceae bacterium, assembly GCA_964520955.1. Classification (GTDB taxonomy): domain Bacteria; phylum Bacillota; class Clostridia; order Christensenellales; family UBA1242; genus RGIG1681. Next base: position 10,003 of record CAZFPH010000018.1, on the reverse strand, counting down.
CATACCAATCAAGAGCAGTGGCACAGATTGCCAGTCCAGCAAAAGTATATATACAAACGCAATAATAGACGACAAAATTTCAGGTACAATTGTGGTAAAAAGCTCGTTTACAACAGTTGTTATTGTTTCTGGTGCTTGGTTAAGTCTGTAAAGAGCATCACCTTGAGTCATTTTGAGGTCCATATTTCTTCTTGGTGTGATAAGCCAGGAATAGCTTTCGATTCTAAGGTTTGCAACAACTTTTTTCACAAGTTTTTCCATATTAAGCCCATAAGAAAAGCTTAAAAACCTCATAAAGTAACTAATAACACCACCAACCAAAATAATTGTGATATAGCTAACCGAATCAGGCAAAACAAGTCCTAAAATCCTAACCTCTTCACCAGAAAGCCTAGAGATAATAATGCTAATTATTTGTGTCGGAACAAGGATTGCAACCGAAGAAATCAACCCAAGCACAAGAAGCATAAAAAAGCATAATTTGTCTTTTTTTGTCATTACGCCCCATAGTGTTTTTAATAGTTTTACTCTTGATTTCTTCTTTTTCATAATTCTTCTCCTCTGTTTGTATTAAACTACGCTATTTGAAATCATAAGTATTTTATGATAATTTTTGCCTTAAATCATAAAAATTTACTCAAAATCGGTACAAATTTATATCTCTCCCATAAATAGTATCACACTTTTTTTAACTTTGAAATATGTTTTTACATATCTTTCAAAAAAAATAAAAAGATATACCCTACATTTTGGGTATATCTTTGTTTAGCCTATCTAAAAAAGAGAAAGAAAATTACTCTTCAGTAGCTGTTTCTTTTGCTTCATCAAAAGCCTTTAAAACGATATCTTTAATCATTTCTCTGGTTTCTGTGTTAAGTGGGTGAACAATATCCTTAAATTCGCCATCTGGTGTTTTTCTGCTTGGCATTGCAATAAAGTAACCTTCGTTACCTTCGATAACTTTGATGTCGTGAACAACAAAGCAATCATCAATAGTGATTGATGCACTAGCTTTAATTTTGCTCTTGTCTGTTTTTACAATGCGTACTCTTACGTCTGAAATTTTCATTTTTCTTGCTCCTTAATTTTTGAGTTTTGTCTTATCTAGACACTTTAATTTTATAATATCTATATCAAAATAGCAAACGATTTTAGATAGTTTTATTGTTTTTGCTTTGGTTCAGGTGTTTTGCACATTTTATCAAGTCCCTCTTTAACAGCATCGTGTGTTTTTGGGTCATTCATTGCAACATAAGCGTTAGCAAGTGCGTATCCTGCCATACTTCCGCAGTCAAAGTAATCGCCAGTGAATAAACAAGTTGACATTTGACCTTCTTGAGCAAGCTTTTGGATAACGTCAGTCATATTGTACTCACCGCCACCTCTTTTTTGAACATTGAATACATTTTTCATAAATCTTTCATCGAGAATATATCTGCAGAATCCCATAATATTGCTTGGTTCAGTTCCCTTTGCTGGCTTTTCAATAATATCAAGCATTTTTCTGCCTTTTGTGTTTCCGTCTACAAATTTGCCAAGAACCATTGAAGAATAACTGCTCATAACTTCTCTAGGAAGTTCTTTTCCATAAATAACGCAGTCGCCTGTTTTTTCATAAACATCAATAACTTCTTGTGTCATAGATGTTCCATCTGGATAGAAGCAAAGGTCGTCACCATTAAGTACCACAAATGGTTCGCCATTAGCCCAGCCTCTTGCAGCTAAAATTGCAATAGCAGAACCCCTGTTTCCAAGACCTTCATTTTGATATGTTACACCATCAATTGTGTACTCTGGGTCATCTTGGTTAATGTATGAAACCTTAACTTGTGATAAAAGTGCATTAAATTCATCAAGCTGAGATGCTTTTCCGTCTTGAGCAATTCTTGCAAGATAATCTTCAGAAGGATTGAAAAATCCTCTAATGCTTTCCTCTTTTAAAACATTACCAACAATCATAATATCAGTAACACCTGCTTTGATAAGGTCAGCAATATGATACATAACAATTGGCTTGTTTCCTATTGGGAAAAGTTCTTTAGCAAGACATAACGTTGCTGGCAAGAATCTAGTGCCAAGACCTCCCATTAAAATCATCGCTTTTCTTACAGGCATAGTTTTTGTTTTTTCCATAATTCCTCCAATACATAGTCTATAACTACCATTATATTTTAACATATCATAATATTTTCTTCAAAAAATTTGTACGCTTTTTCAAAATTTAGCTATAACAACTTTTTCTAAGAGTTATTAATTTTCAGCAAGCCCAAACTTTTTTAATTTGTTTTCGTAGCAAAGCAACCAAATATTAAACACAGGCAGTGAAATCATTGAAACCACCAAAAGAACCTTTGTTGCAATAACCATTCCAGACGTTCCAACCAAAAGCCCCACCAAAATCATAATCAAAAACGTCATAGCTCTTGCAAACTCCATTGCACATTCAATGCAACATTGAAATTCTGCAATATCGCCATACATTGAAAGCCTTTTGAGTATTCTGTTTCTGTGAACATCGTAGTTATAAGCGTAACTAACGGTACAAATATTGTAAATGAGCATATAAGCAATAAGCACAGATTTGTTTGTACAAAACACAACCATAAACACATTCAGCATCGAAATCACTGACATTACAATATAAATTGGCTGTCGTTTTCCTGTTTTTGTGAACCTTTTCATAATAAACAGGAATATCATTGAAGCAAGTGAGAATAAACTTGTAATAATTCCAAGCGAAAAGTTTGAATCAAATGAAAGCATAACAAGAACCGTGTTAAGCGGTGCAATCACAGTAATCACACCGTACACAATTCCCTGAAAAATAATATCAGTAACAAGACTCTTCTTTTCCCCAAGATTGGATATGTCAGAAAAGAACTCTTTCAAATTAAATGAGGAATTTTCAGGTCTATTTGATTTGATTAAAAACGAAGCAACCATTTCAATAACAGCAAAGCATAATATTAAGATTGCACTGGTTTTAAAACTTTCTGCATCAATAATTTTTCCAAGAACAAGAGGTATAACAATATTAACAACCTTATCAACCACAATTTGGAGCATTGAATACGTTCCAACTGCACTATTTGGAACAAGCTCATTTTTCATAATGTTGTAACTTGACCAATAGCAAGCCTCAGAAAATCCGTGTAGCAAGCCTGCCAAAATAACAAGTTCAGCCAGCTTTTTGCCTAAAAATACAACGCATACAATAAAAATCGTACTGACAACTATCGCCACTCGGTAAAATGATACTCTATTTGTTTTATCGATAAACCTCGAGATTATAAAGTATGCAATACCCATACAAATATAGTTAAAACAATAAAACAAACCAATGTTAACAACATAGTTCTCAGATATCGAATAAATATAAGATACTAAAAAGGTGCTGACAAACACGCTGACAATAAGTTTTATGCCGTGAGTTGTGAGCATTGCGTAGTTTGATAGCTTTAATTTGTGTTTTTTGTTTTCATTTGTGACTACTTGTTCCATAAAATCCCCTAATATGAAGATTATAACACATAAAATTTTAATCGCAAATAAAAAACCACCCTATTTTATTTGCTAAAATTAAACATTAACTATATAATAAAAGTAATGAAATTTGGAGGAAACTATGGGCTTCTTTAAAACAAACTTATTAAAATCGCTTGAATGGGTTGATAATTCAACTGATACAATCGTTTACAAGTATCCAATGGACGGAAGACAAATTCAATATGGTTCAAAACTTACCGTTCGTGCATCTCAAGTCGCAGTGTTTTTAAACAAAGGTAAAATCGCTGATATTTTTGGACCAGGTATGTATACTCTTCAAACAAGCAACTTGCCAATCTTCACACAACTTATGAGTTGGGGTTATGGCTTCAAATCGCCTTTCTATGCAGATGTATACTTCATTAACACAAAACAATTCACCAACCAAAAATGGGGCACAAGCAACCCTATCACAATGCGTGATAAAGATTTTGGAACAATCAGACTTCGTGGTTATGGAAACTATTCATTTAAAGTTGAAAATCCTGAAACATTTTTAAAAGAACTTTTTGGAACAAACTCAAGCTTTACAACTGATGACATTTCTTCATACCTAAAAAGTATTATCGTTTCATCAATCTCTGACACAATCGCAGAATCAAAAATCTCTGCCCTAGACATTGCAAGCAACTTAACAGAATTCTCAAAAGTTGCAACTGAAAGTTTATCAGAAACTTTTGCAGGTCTTGGTCTTAAGCTTGTTAACCTTGTTATTGAAAATATTTCCTTCCCTGAAGAAGTTGAAAAAGCAATCGACACAAGGTCAAGTATGGGTGTTTTGTCTGATTCTATGGACACATTTGTTAAATATCAATCAGCTCAAGCAATCCGTGACGCAGCACAAAACCAAGGTGTTGCAGGTCTTGGAACACAACTTGGAACAGGTGTTGCTCTTGGTGAAATTATGAAAGATGCACTTTCTTCATCAAAAGAATCATCTTCACAAGCAACAGAAGCTAAGTTCTGCCCTACTTGCGGTGCAAGCAACCCAAGAAATGCAAAATTCTGCATAGATTGTGGTGAAAAACTTGCTCAAAAAGGCAAATGCCCTGCTTGTGGTGCTGAAATTTCTGGTAAAAGCAAATTCTGTCCAGAATGTGGCGAAAAATTAAAATAAAATTACGCAAAAAACAAAAACACTAGTCTCCGCTAGTGTTTTTTTGTTGCAAATAATTAATAACAAATTCTATCATATCCAAATTGATAATTTCCTCTGCCTTGTTCAAATTTTTCTCGTATTCATCAAAACAAACAAGTTGCTCAACATTAAGTTTACTGATAAGTTCCCCTCTTGTTATCAAAACCTTAGATTTTGCTGTTTCAACTTCATATTTTAAATCGCCATTGTACTTGTAGGCAATGTATATTTCTTTTATATCCATAAAGCACCTTCATCAACAATTGTTAATATTTTAACATCAACAAATGTTGATGGTCAAGTATTTTTCCTCTATATAGGCTAAACTAATATTATAGAAAACTATGAACAAATTTGGCGAAAGATTAAAAGAATTAAGGATAGAAAAAGGATTAAGTCAAAAGCAACTAGCAGATGCCGTGGGACTTACTAGTGCAGGTATCAGTTTGTGGGAAAAGAACAAAAGAGTACCAAATCTAGATGCTGTTATTGTTTTGGCTGATTTTTTCAATGTCACAATTGATTATATTGCAGGAAAAGAAGATTAAAAAACACTAGCAAATAAACTAGTGTTTTTATTATGATTTTTGTTTTTTAGGGGCAAAACCTGAAGTTTCCCTCCTCTCTTTTATAACCCTTTCCTTTTCTTTCAATAACACATCATACTCTAATGGTCCAACATAGCTTGAAGATTCAACAAATGCTTTAAATTGATTTTTCTCAGTTTCGCTAAATTCAATCTCAGTCCAAATTCCCAGATGTAGCAACTCGTTATCTCTAAATTCGTCATTATCTTTTTTTATTAAATATTCAAATAGTTGATGTGCTAATTTATCGTCATAACTAATTTCGAGACTTTGACCAAGCAAAACCAAGAGTGCTGCGTGGTCAGAATCTGAAACAATTTTGTCATTCTCAAATATGTTTGGCATAATTTCAAAAATGTTATCAGTAACACCCTGCACCAACTTTTCAATCTTGCCACGAGTTTTAGGATTTTTCCTCATACATTTGAGTTTATCAACATAGTTTGAAAATGATTTAACTAAATTATCTATCGATGCCTTATATTGCTTTAAAACAGCCTCTTCTTTTTCTGTTAGCTTTAGTTTTTCAGCCTCTTTAACAAAAGTTTTTAGTGCTTCAATGCTAAAATTGTTTGCTTCAACCTCAAAAGACTGCAATTCGTAATAGCTATGAAAGTAGTTTCTGATTACATTTAAGTCTTCGTTCATACATTCGGGATATTCCCTGTTTAATATAAATAAAATAAGCGAATAAAAATGCGTTGACCTACAAATCATTCTTTCATCGCTTTTTGCTAGCAGTGATTGGTCAACAAGATTATCTTGTGCATAGTGAAATAGTTCGTGAAATAGCACAGACAAATCGTTCAGATAATGATCTCCGCCATATCCAAAAATCCCAGAATTTAGCTTTAGTCCCTAAACCCCGTATGAACCACCTCTAATATCATCAGAAAAAGCGTAGCCTATTTTTTCCAATTTGTTAAATCTTTTATCTTTAGCCAACATACTCAAAAATAGTTCCATAACCGCATCAATCAAGATTTTTCTATCGTACTCTGTTGCGTTGTCTGCGTCATAGTTTAATATAGTTTTAATACTCTTTTCCATACGCAAATTGTAACACAATCAATATCAGATTACAATATACTTCGAAAAAATCACCACTGAGCAATTTTTTGCATAATTATTTTGGATATTTTGCACCAAACTAATCTTATGCGAAAGGATATTGATGTGGTTGCTAAAATGAGTACAAATGGCGTTGTTACACCTCTTTATATCAGGTGGGAAAACGGCAAAATCTATGAAATTGACAAGGTTTTAGATATTCGAAAAAAAGCCAGTTTAAAAGGTGGCGGAATGGGACTTAGGTACACTTGCCGAATAAAAAACCAAGAGCGAAATATTTGGCTAGATGGCTATGTTTGGTTTGTTGAAGTTTAATGCTTTTTACCGAGCGACGTTCCACTGTGACCATCTTTGATATCAAGCTCTGCAAACTTCTTTTCTCTTAGAACGACCGCCCTATTTATTGCAGACCTGCCAAATCTGTACCTCAAGTTTTCAATTGCCTGCTCTAAGTTTTCTTTTTTTATTTGCTGTTCAACGCTAGTGTCAAATGAAATCTGGTCAGCATTAGTAAAATCAGAAATGCTAACACCAAGCCCTCTAACATTAACTTGCCAAGTATAATTTTCCTTAAATAACTTAAAAGCTAAATCACTAATATCAGTCGATATGTTTGATGGGTGTTTAAGTTTACCCATTCTTGTCACAGTTGAAAGCAAATTATTTGTTATAGTTAGCGTAACAGTCCTTGCGTATTTGTAGCCATAATCAGTCATTCTTGAGCAAACACTTTCAGAAAGTAACAACAAAAGCGTTTCAACATCAAGCTCATTATCTAAGTCCCTATAGAAAGTTAAGCTGTTGCCAATAGATTTATAATCATCTTTCTCAAAAAATTTTTTAACCTCTGAGTTGTCCTTTCCAAGAGCGTAAGAATGAAGTACACTTCCCCACTTGCCAAGGTGTTCCACCAAAATAGTTTCATCAAACCTTGCAAGGTCGCCAATCGTTTTTATTGTGAGATTGTTAAGCTTTCTTTTTGTTGCCCTGCCCACATACAAAAGATTTTCCACTGGAAGCGTGTAGATTATATCCTTAAAACTTTCATAAGGTATTTCCGTGATGGCATCAGGCTTTTTGAGGTCACTGCCAAGCTTTGCAAAAACCTTGTTAAAACTTATACCAATCGAAATCGTGAGCCCAATTTCCTCTTTCACACGATTTCTGATTTCATCGGCAATCTTGTATGCATCACCGCCATATTTTCTGCAGTTTGTAATGTCAAGCCACGCTTCATCAATACCAAAAGATTCAACATAGTCTGTATATTCAAAGTAAATCGCCTTAACAGCCCTTGAGTACTTTATGTATAAATCAAAGTGTGTTTCCCTAAACACAATATCAGGCACAAGTTTTTTTGCTTGGTATGCCGTCATACCAGTTGTTATTCCCAGCTTTTTCGCTATCTGATTTTTTGCAAGCACAACGCCGTGCCTATCAGAAACAGAGCCAGTAACAGCCACTGGCTTGCCCTCAAGCGAATTATCAAGCAAACATTCAACATTTGCAAAAAAACTATTAAGGTCAGCGTGTAAAATCTTTCTCATACAATTAGTATATAATTTTCTAAAAAAAATACAAATCAAAAAATAACAATCAAAAATGTTTTTAAATAAAAATTTACTATGTTATAATGATTTTGTATAATTAGTTAGGAGGTCTTATGGATTCAAATCAAGTAAATTATGACTTTGCCAGAGCGTGGGACTTAAACCAAGGCAACTTTGCTCAAGGCATTGCTGAAAGAATATTAAATTTTGCAAACGAACGCAACATCAAACTCAACTCTGTTTATGATGTGTGCTGTGGAGCATCAAACCTTCTTGGAGTTTTTGAGGAAAAGGGTTTTAAGTGTTTTGGAACAGAAACTAGACAAGGTATGCTCGACTACTCAAAGGAAAACCACCCAAATATCACATATTTCTTAACAAAAAATATGTACGATTTCCCTGGTAAAGAAAAGGTAGACCTCATCACCTGCACCCACGATATCGTTAACTATTTTGAAAAGTTTGAAGACTGGAAAGAGTTCTTTAAGGACGCAAACAAGCACTTAAACAAGCACGGAATGTTCGTTTTTGACTTCTACACAAAGTTCAAACTTCAAAACTGGGAAGAAACTAAATACTCTTCATCAGAACACCTTGACTATTTAATGAATGTAAAGTCTGGAATATACGACAAAACAGTTATCACCTACACTTACTACATCAACTATTCAAACTACCTAGTTAAAACAAGAGATGTGGTTGTTGAATGTTTTTACGAAACTGAAGACATTGTTAAAGCCCTAAAAGATGCTGGCTTTAAAAATGTAATGCTTGTTGATCAAAACTTAAACCCATTAAACGAAACTAATTACGTCGAAAGAATTCACGTTGTGGCAATGAAAAAATAAGGAGATTAGTATGGACCAAGTTGTAGAACAAAATTTTAATAAAGCATTTGCTATCGCTTGGAGTGAAAACCAAGGCGGTTACTCAGAAACAATTGCAAAAAAGACACTCACCTTTGCCAAAATTCAAGGTCTAAAAATAAATAGCGTGCTAGATATTTGTTGTGGATCAGCAAACTTTTTAAAAGTTATGCACGACAATGGCAAAAAATGTTCTGGCACAGAAATTTTGGATAGTTACATTGAATATAACAAAGCAAAGTTCACAGATATCGAGTTCACAAAAACCGAAACAATGTTAGATTTTGATGGTCTTGGAACTTATGACCTCATTTCTTGCAACCACGATATGGTTAACACACTCCCTACTCTTGAAGACTGGGGAACTTTCTTCAAAAAAGCTTACGACCATTTGAATAATGGCGGATTGTTAATTTTCGATTTTTACACCAAAAGAAAACTTCAGGGTTGGAATGAAGTTACTTATGATGAAAATGAAAAACTCGACTATGTTAGAAATGTTGTTTCAGATGGTCAAAACAAAACAACAATTTCAAATATCTACTATATCAATATTAGCAAAAACAATCGTGATGACAACATTAGTGCAATAGACAGAGTTTACACATTAAACGATTATAATAACAAGTATAAAAAGACAGAAGACACTCTTGACGAGTATTATTTTGACAATAACGACGTTATTGCTGAAATTAAAAAGGCTGGATACAGATACTTAATCACAACAGATGGCAATTTCACCCCTATTTCAAGCATTAATGACCTTAACAGACTTCATATCATTGCAATTAAGCGTGAAGTTAATAAATAAACAAAAACACCCATTTTCAGGGTGTTTTTATTAAAGAAAAAACAGGGTTTCCCCTGTTTTTATTTTATCTAATACTCTTTGCTGTGTTAATAAGTCCCAAGAATAATGGGTGTGGCTTATTTGGCCTTGAAAGATATTCAGGTTCAAATATAACAGAAACAAAGTATGGGTGATTTTTAAGCTCAATAATTTCAACAAGTTTGCTTTCTGGGTTCATACCAACAAGTTGCATACCCTCTTTTTCAAACTTATCAGAATATTTTCCGTTAAACTCATATCTGTGTCTATGTCTTTCTGAAACAAGTTCCTTGCCGTATAGTTTAGCAGATTTTGAGTTAGGGTCAAGCACACAGCTATATGCACCAAGACGCATTGTTCCACCCTTCATAACAATTTGCTTTTGTTCAGCCATAACATCAACAACTGGAAACTCT
>CAZFPH010000017.1:0-13997 GCA_964520955.1 uncultured Lachnospiraceae bacterium | reverse complement strand
ATTGACACAGTAGATGAAGTAACAATGAATATTGAGGTAAAAATTATTGACGGAAAATTTGCTTCATTTGAGATGTTTATGCTTGGAGAAAATGAAGAAATCAATGGTTGGGTAACATACTCATTCACATATGGCAGTGCAGTTGATGTTTCAATGATTCCAACAACTCTTGATGGTTTCACACTTGATGCGTAATAAAAAATCAAAACACCGAATTTTCGGTGTTTTTTTTATGCAAAAAATAATTAAATTTAGCAATATTTGTGCCTTAGTAAAAAAAGGGTTGATAATTTGGGAAAAATCTTGTATTATTATTTTGTATGAAAAGGAGATAATTTAGTTATGAATTTTGAAAATGAAAATGTAAGTATGATTTTTATGGAGTTTGAAGAAGAACTTGCAAAAGCTGTTAAGCACTATGAAAGCGAGCTTGCTGCAGTTCGTGCAGGAAGAGCAAATCCAAAAATGCTCGACAAGATTTTGGTTGACTATTATGGCACACCAACTCCAATTCCTCACATGGCAAACGTTTCTGTTCCAGAAGCACGTCAACTTTTAATCTCCCCATGGGATATTTCTAATGTAAAAAATATTTCTAAAGCAATTTTAGCTTCTGACCTTGGTGTTACACCAACAGATGATGGTAGAGTTATTAGGCTTACATTCCCAATGCTCACAGAAGAGAGAAGGAGAGACCTTGTTAAGCAAACCAAAAAACTTGTTGAGGACACAAAGGTTATCTGCAGAAATGCACGCCGTGATGCTATTGATGCAATCAAAAAACTTAAAAAAGATAGTGAAATCACTGAAGATGAATCTGCAACTTACGAAAAAGAAGTTCAAAAGATTCTTGATGAGCAATCTGCAAAAATCGACAAGATGATGGAAGAAAAAGAAAAGGAAATTATGCAGGTTTAATATGCTTGATTTAAAGTCACTCATTGGTTTAGAACTTAGCGAAGCAGAAAAACTAGTTTTGGCTAATGGCGAATATAAAATAAATGTGATAATGAATTCAAAAACAAATGACAAGTGTGACACAGTGATTGTTTGCAATGCTAAATTAGAAAACGGAGTCATAAACTTGTATTGTGGCGAATTTTATTTAAAACTAAAGGGGTAATATGTTTTTTAAACGTAAAAAGGAAGTTGAGGTAGATTATAATAACTTGCCAAAGCACATTGCTTTTATTTGTGATGGAAACAGAAGATGGGCAAGAAGTAGAGCACTTCCAACACTTCTCGGTCACAAAGAAGGTATGGAGGCTATCAAAAGAATTGTTAGACGTGCCGCAGAAATCGGACTAGAAAATATGACATTCTTTTGTTTTTCTACTGAAAACTTTGACAGAAGCAAAGAGGAAATTGATTATTTATTTAACTTGTTTAGAGAGTTAAAAAATATGAAAGATAGCTTTTTAAAGTATGATTACAAATTTCACCACGCTGGAGATAAGTCACTTCTCCCTGAAGATATGGTCGAAATTATCAATCAGTTAGAAAATGATACCAAAGATTGTAAAAAAGGTATTGTTAATATTGCTATGGCTTATGGTGGAAGAAATGATATTGTTAATGCCACCAGAAGAATTATCAGAGAGGGTGTTAAGCCTGAAGATGTAACTGAAGATTCTTTCAAAAATTATCTCACAACTGGTGATTCACCTTATGTTGATTTGCTTGTTAGAACTTCTGGCGAGCAGAGAATAAGTGGTTTTATGCTTTACAATATGGCTTATGCTGAATTTTATTTTGTAAAGAAGCACTGGCCAGCATTCAAGGGTGAAGACCTTGATGATTGCATTAGAGAGTACCAAACCCGTCATCGTAGATTTGGCAAATAGGAGGGGTTATGTTAACAAGAATTCTTACTGGTTCTATTATTTTTATTGTAACACTTGCTTTCGTTTTACTTAAGCAAGTAAGTTTTTTGTTTTTTGATGCCTTTGCATTAATTATTATGCTTGGTGCAATTTATGAAACAGTAAAGGCGTACAAACATTCAAAGGTAAAGGTTAGTGTTATTCCACTATGCCTGTCTGCACTAATGCTTGCCTGCACTCATATTTTTGAAAAAACAGCATTGCAAGTGTTTGCGTTTTACATTTTGATAGCACTGTTTGTTATTTTGTATACACTCACTGAAGAAATTATAATTTTTGCAAAAGACAGAAAAAGGGGCACAACTGAAACAAACGCAGAACTTTTAAATAAATCATTATTCAATAAAACAAAGTTTACAATGATGGTTTTTGCATATCCAATTTTACCACTTTCATTTTTGTTCGCAATGAACCATTTGCCTTATGAAATTGGATATATTGGAATAGTTCTTATTTTTGCGGTTTCAATGCTCACCGACACAATGGCTTATTTTGTTGGTATGCTTTGCGGAAAGCAAAAATTCATTCCAGAGGTTTCTCCAAAAAAGACAATTCAAGGCGTTGTTGGAGGCTTTCTTGGAGGAATTATTGGTGCACTAATTTGTTATTTTGTGTTCTATTACACAAGCTGGTTCTCAGTTTTGAACATTGCAGGCAGCACAAAATCAGTTTTAACATTAATTGGAATTGGTCTTGTTGGTTCTTATGTTAATCAACTAGGTGATCTTGTTGCATCTGCACTTAAAAGAAAAATTGGCATAAAAGATTATTCAAACCTTTTCCCAGGTCACGGTGGATTTATGGATAGGGTTGATGGATTAATGTTTGAAGCTGTGTTCATTTATGCAATTTTAGCACTTTTATTTGTATAATAAAGATTATTTGTCATAGAATTTAATAAGGGGTAAAAAATGACTTTTCTCTATATTTTGCTGGCACTTGCGGTTTTGCTCGTTATGATTACTGTTCACGAATTCGGACACTACATAGCAGGTAAAATTTTAGGTTTTAAAATCAATGAGTTTGCTATTGGCTTTGGTCCAGCACTTTTCAAAAGAAAGAAAAAAGATGGCGAAATTTTTTCTATAAGAGCTTTGCCACTTGGTGGTTTTTGTGCTTTTGAGGGTGAAGATGAGGACGGGAATGGTGAAGATGGTAAGCCAAATCCAGAAGCATTTAACAATAAACCAGGTTGGAAAAGGCTTATTGTTTTGGTTTCTGGTGTAACGTTCAACTTTTTGTTTGGAATTTTAACAGCCGCTATTTATTTGATGGTTTCAGGTTTTTCTGTTCCAGTTATTTCGTCTAGTGTTGACCAAACTCAAAAAACTGGTTCAGGTCTTCAGGCAAACGATATTGTTATTGCTGTTGACGGCAAAACTATTGAGGCATACAGAAGTTTCAGTTCGCTTATTGCGGATTATGATAAAGATGAAAACTTCACTATAACGGTTAATCGTAATGGTGAAATTATAGATATTGAATCTGGCAAGCATCAATACGACGCATTCTATTATGTTTATGACTCAAGTTATTTTGAGGGTAAGCTTTTCGATGAAAACGGAAATGCAATTGCAATGAGTGAATTCGTAACCAACATTATGAGACAATCGACATCTGTCGAAACATCTGAAAATGCAGGAAAAGGCGAAGCATTAAAAACATATCTTTCAACGGTTTATAAAGACAAAGAACACACAGTGTCTTACGCTAGCGAGGAAGAATTTACTGCATTAATAAACGGCAATTATTTCACTTATGTAAAAAGTGGCGTGAGTATGGGTATTTCATTCACATATCAGGCTGAAAGTTATGGCTTTTTCGAAGCAATTTTAAAAGCTTGGCCATTCTGCTTCTATCTTTGTGGACTTATTCTTTCTGCTCTTGGTGGTTTGTTTACTGGTGCAACAGCACTCAAAGATATGGGTGGAACAGTTACGGCAGTATCGCAAATTGCTGAAATTAGCCAAATGGGAATTAGTTATTTCTTGCTATTATTGCCACTGCTTGCAATGAATCTTGCGGTGTTTAATATTTTGCCTGTACCATCGCTTGATGGTGCAAGAGCACTATTTGTTATAATTGAAATGATAAGAAGGAAACCAATCAACAGAAAGGTAGAAGGTTGGATTCACACCATTGGATTGTTCCTGTTACTGGGCATTGTTATATTTTTTGATATTTATCACTTTGCCTTTGCGTCCTGCCTGTTGCTTTTGTAGATTTTTTATAGTATAATCTTGCTATGGAAAAACTTATTGAAGCACTAAATGAGCAGACTAATAATGAATATAAATTTACACTTAAATCTGCAGTCTTAACCAAAGATGCAGATTTTTGTATGTTTGAAATTTACTATAAAGATGGAATTATGTTATCTCCTCAAAAAAAGGAGGAACTAAAAAATATAGTACTTTCAATTGTTCCAAAAGAGTTCAAATATGATGTGAATTTTATTAAAAATTTCATTAGTGAGGAAAGGATTGAAGGTGATTTTAAAGACTATATGCAAAATCATTTTCCATCAGTGTTTTACACGTTAAACTCTGTTAACAAAAAGGGTATGACATTTTATATTAGTTTTTTGGTCGATAACAATTCATACGCTCACGCATCTCAAAAAAACTTGAAAGTTGAAGCAGAAAAATACTTTAAAGAAATTTATGAAGATTGTGATTTTGTATGCAATATTGAAAATAAAGATGTGTACGTTGAAAATCAAGAAGAGTTATTAAAGCAAAACTATAAAGAGGAAGATGTTGACCTTTATGCAAAAAGAAAAATTGAGGTAACAGACATTGTTCCGCTAATCGGTGAAGAGTTTGGAAACATTGCTGACTACATAAAAGATAAAACCGCTCCAGAAGAAGGTGTTATCATTTGTGGTAAAATAAAAAACATTAAACCAGTAGTTATTAAAAGAAAACCAAAAATTGAAACTGAAACCGCTGAAAAGGCAGAGGAAGAAACAAAAGAAGAAACTCCTGAAATAGCTGAGAGTGAAGAACTTGAAAAAGAAGAAAAAACACCAAAGTATGAAAGGAAACTTTATAAATTTACTCTAGCAGATTTTACTGGGGATATGAATTGTGTGTACTTTTCTAACAAAGAAACTCAGGCAAAAGCTGAAAAATTGGACACTGGTTCAGTTATTATTGTTAGGGGAAATGTTGAGAAAGATAAATTTTCAGGAGGCAATGTTTTTTCGGTTAGAGATATGGCATATTGCACGCTCCCTGAAAAATTTGAAGAACATATTGAGTATAGAAATGAAAAACCATTTTATGAATGGGTCAAGCCAGAAAAAGTTGTGTCTTACGTTCAAAATGATTTGATGAATTTTGACGCCATTGAAGAAACTCCTAAACATTTAAAAGATAAAACTTTTGTTTGCTTTGATTTTGAAACAACAGGGCTTCACTATGAGCAAGGCGATAGAATTATTGAAATTGGTGCAGTGAAGATTGAGAATGGAAAAATTACCGAGAAATTTATGACTTATGTCGACCCTGAAAAACATATCCCAGCAGAATCTTCTGCAATTAGTGGAATCGTTGATGAAGATGTTAAGGGAGCACCAAAAGATTATGAAGCACTTCAGGATTTTTATAAGTTCACAAGAGGTTCAATACTTACAGGTTACAATATTATCAATTTCGATATGGTGTTTTTAACAGGACAGGGCAAGAATTGCAGATGGAATTTTGATAATGAAGTTGATGATGTTTATAAGCTTGCTCAAAAGTATGTTCACGGCGTTAGAAACTACAAACTTGGAACGATTGCTGAAAAACTGGGAGTAACGCTTGATAACGCTCATAGAGCCGTGTTCGACGCTCTTGCAACTGCTGAAGTATTCATTAAGATTGCAAAAGACATAAAATAACATAAAATTTTGCATTAGTGCTTGCAAAATGCATAATTATAATATATAATACAAGTATAAGATAGCTTGATTTTGGGGACTGGCGAAAGCCAGTCCTAAAATTTTGCTTGAAATTATGGAGGAAATATGTCTAAAATCGCAGAAGAAGTTGAAAAATGTATTGCACCAATTGCAGAAGAACTTGGCTACGAAATTGTTGAAGTTGAGTTTGCAAAAAAATATAATGGTGATAATTTAACTGTTTATATCGACAAAAAAGGTGGCGTTGGAATTGAAGATTGTGAAAAATTTCACACAGCAATTGATTTGCCACTTGATGAGCTTAATCCAACAAACGATAAGCCTTATATACTAAATGTTTCAAGCCCAGGTATCGACAGACCAATCAAAACTGATAAAGAGTTTGAAAGAAATATTGGTGAGGTTTTAGAAATTAGACTTTTCCAGGCAATAAATAGAAAGAAATTGTATGTTGGCTCACTTGTTAGTTTCACGGAAAACGCTATCACTCTTGAAACTGATAAAGGCGAAGTTACAATAGAGAGAAATTTGATATCAAAAGCAACAAAATATATAGATTTTTAGGAGAACAGATATGACAAATAAAGATTTTTTCTTAGCACTTGAAGCACTAGAAAAAGAAAAGGGAATTGCTCCAGAATACTTTTTGGAGTCACTCAAAACAGCACTCACAACAGCTTACAAAAGAAATTTTGATGAAATTAGACCAGTTGAAGTTGAAATCAAGCCAGAAAAATATTCAATTGACATCTATGCTTATCAAACAGTAGTTTCTGAAGTTGTTGACCCAAATGCAGAAATCGCACTCCAAGACGCAAAGCTTATTAAAAAGACTGCAAAAGTTGGTGACAGAATTAAAGAACCACTCTCACCAAAGGAGTTCGGTAGAATCGCTGCAGGCACTGCAAAGCAAGTAATCACTCAAAAACTTAGAGAAAAAGAAAAGAGTTCAGCATACGGCGAGTTTGAAAACAAAGTTGATACACTTATGACTGGTATTGTGAATAGACTTGATGCTGGTAACGTTTACATTGAATTTCCAGGCAATAACATTGAAGGCGTTATGATGCCTTTTGACCAAATTGCTAGCGAAAAGTACAATGTTGGTGACAGACTTAAGGTTTACGTTAAAAAGCTTCGTGAAACAGCTTCTGGTGTTCAGGCAATCGTTTCAAGGTCTAGTGCCAACTTTGTTAAAAAATTATTTGAGTTAGAAGTTCCTGAAATTCAAGACGGAATTGTTGAAATTGTTAACGTCGTTCGTGAAGTTGGCTACAGAACAAAGATTGCAATCAATTCAAAAGACCCAAATGTTGATGCTCTTGGTGCTTGTGTTGGTACAAAAGGTGTCAGAGTTAACTCTATTGTGTTTGGCTTAAATGGTGAAAAAATCGATATCATCGTTTACTCTGATGACCCATTTGAATACATTGCTCGTGCACTTTCACCAGCAAAAGTCATTTCAGTTGAAATTGATGAAATCACAAAATCAGCAAGAGTAATTGTTCCTGATGACAAGCTTTCACTTGCAATTGGCAAGGGTGGTCAAAATGTTCGATTAGCTGCAAAACTTACAAATTGGAAGATTGACGTTAAGAGCGAAAGCAGAGCAAGTGAAGAATCTAAGATGGAAGCTAATCACACAGATGTTGATGATATTGGCGGAATCTTTAGTGGCACAGAAGATATTAACTTAGACTAATAGGTGAGAAATGGCAAAGAGAGAACCAGAAAGAACTTGCATTGCCTGCAGATTAAAGGGCAGTAAAGAAAACTTTATAAAAATCGTAAGAAATAAAAATGGTGAAATTGCCATCGAAAAAGATAAAAAACTTGATGGTCGTGGTGCGTATTTATGCAAAAGTCGTGAATGTGTGGCTAAATGCATAAAAACAAAAGCCTTAAATCGTGTTTTTAAGACAAATATTTCACAAAATGTTTATGAGGGTATTGTAAATGAATGTGATTTTGAGTAAAATAAAGACATATATTGGATTTGCCACAAAATCAAATAGTATAAAGTTTGGCACTGATAACATTGTTAAAGCAAAGCACAGCAAAATTATTTTAGTGTCAGACGAGATTGCAGAAAATAGTTATCAAAAAATAATTGTTTTTGCAAAAAAGTATGGTATTGAAGTCGAAAAACTTTCAAGTGAAATATTTTCGAGTTTAATAAATAAAGAAGGCGTGAGGGTTGTATCAATAACAAATGAAAACCTTGCAGACGCAATAAAAAATTGTTTGGCTGATTTCAGCCGTGGAGGAAAACTTGAATAAAACAGAAAACAAAGCACAAGTAGTAGATTTTTCAAATATTAGAGATATTCAAAACTTGATAAAGAATAACAGCATTTCTAATATGGCTACTGAGTTGAAAAATTTCAGACAAAAGTTAAATAATGCAGGTGCAAAAATTGTAGAACTCAAAAAGAAAGTTCAAGTGGTTGAACAAAAACCTGTGGTTGAAGCAAAAAAGCAAGAAGTTAAAGTGGAAGTAGTTGCCGAGCAAACAAAGCCAGCAACAGTTTCTGCACCTTCAAATAAAGCTCAAGTTAACTCTGCAGAGCAAGGTCAAACGCAAAAACGTACATTTGGTGATAGAGATAGATTTGGTAACCAAAACAGGCAGGGTGGCTTTAACAGACAACCTGGTCAAAATGGATTTAACTCTCAAAGACCAAATAGTGGATACTCTCAGGGCAGACCAGGTGGAAGATTTACTCCAACTGGCGAGAGAAGATTTGATAATAATAGTGGTGACAGAAGACCTGGTTCATACTCAGGAGATTCTAGATTCCAAAGATCAGGCGACAGACCAGTTGGTGGATTTAAAAAGCCATTCGGACAAGGTAACACTCAAACAGGATTTACTCCAAGAATGCCAAAGCCTACTGAAAGTTTTGATGCAAGTACACTTGCTAAAAATAATAATCGTGGAACTGTTCAAAAGAAAAAAGCTCACGATAAAGATGGCGAAAAGAAATCACTTAACAAAAAGTCACTTTTAATGCGTGGATATGTTAGCGATTCTGGCTCTATGGATGAAGAAGGCGTTGTAAGAGTTCACAGCAAAAAATATAAAGAAGAAGCGGTACAACAAAAGGTTATTCAAAAAATTGACCACGCAGTTATCACAACAGACAACTTAACCGTTAAGATTTTGGCTGAAACCATTGGCAAGTCAGTTCCAGAACTTATGGGTAAATTCTTGCTTCTTGGTATGATGGTTAATATCAATAGTAATATCGATTACGAATCAGCTGAGCTTGTTGCTTCAGAATTTGGCATCACTCTTGAAAAGAAAGTTGAAAAAACATTTGAAGAAAAACTTGCTGATACATTTGCTGAAATGAAGGACGAAGAAGCTGACCTTGTTAAACGTCCAGCAGTTGTTACTGTTATGGGTCACGTTGACCATGGTAAAACATCGCTTCTTGACCAAATTAGAAAGACCAATGTTGTTGCTGGTGAAGCTGGTGGTATCACTCAAAGTATTGGTGCATACACAATCAAAGTTAATGGCGAAGAAATTACATTCATTGATACACCTGGTCACGCTGCATTTACTGCAATGCGTGAAAGAGGTGCAAAACTTACTGATATCGCAATTTTGATTGTTGCTGCTGATGACGGCGTTATGCCTCAAACTGTTGAATGTATCAAACAAATCAAAGAAACAAAGAGCCCTATGATTGTTGCAATCAACAAAATTGACAGACCTGGTGCAAATATTGATAATGTTAAAACACAGCTTGCTCAATATGATGTGCTTCCTGAAGAATGGGGTGGCGATGCTATTATGGTTCCAATTTCAGCAAAAATGGGACAAAATATTGATAAACTTCTTGAAATGGTGCTCTTTGTTGCTGAATATCAAAACCTTAGAGCAAACCCAAAGAGAAAAGCGTCTGGTTCAATTATTGAAGCAAAACTCGACAAAGGCGTTGGTGCTGTTGCAACTGTACTTGTACAAAATGGTACGCTCAAAGTTGGCGACTATGTTGTTGTTGGTACTTGCACTGGTAAAATTCGTGCAATGATGAATGATAAAAATGAAAGAATTAAGTCAGCAGGTCCATCTATTGCGGTTCAAGTTATGGGTCTTTCAGGCGTTCCAAATGCAGGTGACGAACTTTATGTTGTTGATGAAAAGATGTCTAGACAAGTCGCTTTAGAGCGTCAAAATCAAGCTAAAGTTAATATGATTAAGAGTGCTGACCTTTCAATTGAAAATATGATGAATAAGATTGCTGATAGCAATTTCAAGGACTACAACGTTATTGTTAAAGCAGATGTTCAAGGTTCAGTTGAAGCACTTAAGCAATCGCTTCTTGAAATTCAAAATGAAGAAGTTAAGGTTAGATTTGTTAGTGGTGGCGTTGGTGCGGTTAATGAAAACGATGTTAGCCTTGCTCAGGCTTCAAATGCACTTATCGTTGCATTCAACACAAAAACAGACTTTAAAGCAAAAGTTATTGCAGATAAATATAAAGTTGAAATTAAAAACAGCAAGATTATTTATGAGGTAATTGACTATATTACTGAAAAAATCAGCAAAATGGTTACACCTAAATACAAAGAGGTTGTTACTGGTCACGCAGAAATCAGAGCAACATTCAAAGCAAGCAAAGTTGGACTTATTGCTGGTACTTATGTTCTTGATGGAAAGATTTCAAGAAACAGCAAAGTAAGAGTTTATAGAAATGATAAAGTCATTTATGAGGGCGAAATTTCTACTCTTCAAAGAGAAAAGAACGAAGCAAAAGAAGTTGACGCAGGCTATGAATGTGGTGCAACTTTTGCAGGCTTTACTGACTTTGTTGTTGGCGATACATTTGAAACTTATTCACTTGAGAGAATTAATTAGTTTAAAGGGCGAGGCTTCGCCTTTTAAATTTAGGAGATATTATGGCAGATGGAAAGAGAATGCATCGTGTAGATGCTGAAATTCAAAAAGCATTAGCTGAAATTATATCAAGATTTGACGACACTGAAATTGCTACAACACTTGTTTCTGTAATGAAAGTTGAAACCTATGCGGATTTATCAATGTCAAAGGTTTTTGTTAGTGTTTACGGCAGTGATGAAAAGAAAAATAATATAATCAAAAAATTAAACGACAATAAAAAGCAGATCAGATATG
This sequence comes from uncultured Lachnospiraceae bacterium, assembly GCA_964520955.1. Classification (GTDB taxonomy): domain Bacteria; phylum Bacillota; class Clostridia; order Christensenellales; family UBA1242; genus RGIG1681. The sequence goes on along the minus strand of CAZFPH010000017.1, from coordinate 3,061 downwards.
ACTTGGCTCACAAAGTAAAACTTAGGGTTGTTCCTGATTTACTCTTTGTTATAGATGATTTGGAAGAAAAAGCTGATAAAATTATGCGTTTATTCAAAACAATTGAAGGGGATAATTAATGATTTTTAGCGAAGTTTTAGATTTGCTCAAAAACGCACAGAATGTGGCAATTTATTCGCACATTAATTCAGACTGCGACTCAATGGGGTCTTCTTTAGCATTAAAAGAAGCCCTAGTTTTGCTTGGAAAAAATGTTGATATTTACACAAATTCAGAGTTTCCTGCAACCTTTGCTTTTTATGGCGATTTATCTTTTGTAAACAAAAAGACCTGTGAAAAGTATGACTTAGTTGTTTGCTTGGACGTTGCAAACGAGTCAAGGCTTGGAAAGTATAAGTACACTTATAGAAAAGGCGTAAAAAACACGCTCGCAATTGACCATCATCATTTATCTAATGAAAATTTCTGCAAGGTTAACTACGTTAAAGAGGCGTCTTCAACTGCAGAAATGCTTTTTGAGATAATAAACAAGCTTGGCGTTAGATTTAATAATTTTATGTGCAAATGCTTGCTTTCTGGCATTTTGACTGACACTGGAAGATTATCACATTCAGTCAGTGAAAAAACATTTACCATTGTTGGAAAACTTTTAAGATACGGCAAACTATCAATGGAAGAGGTAATTGTGCCATTGTTTAATTCAATGGGCAAAAATGTATTTTCATTAATGCAAAGAGCTTACAACATTATTGAATTTTATGCAGATGAAAAGTTTGCAATAATAATGTTGTCAAAAGAAGATTTTATCCAAACAAACACAACACTTAATGATACTGACGCTTTTCCAGATATTCCTTTGCAGTTAAAATCTGTGCAATTTTGCATATTGGCATCAGAAGATGACCAAGGTTACTTTAGGGTTTCTTTTAGGTCTAAAGGTGATATTTCTGCTCGTGATGTTGCACAAAGTTTTGGCGGTGGTGGACATCTTAACGCGAGTGGTTGTAAAATTTTCGGTACTTATGAAGACGTAAAATCACAGCTTATTGATAATTCTATGCAAGTTTTAGGGTGGACAAAATGATAGAAACAACTGGATTTGTCAATATTTTAAAGCCAACGGGAATGACATCTTCCGATGTTGTTTGCAGGGTGAAAAAAATATTAAAAACCAAAAAAGTGGGTCATTTAGGAACGTTAGACCCTGCAGCTTCGGGTGTGCTTCCAATTGCGGTTGGAAAAGCTACGAAGTTTTTTGATTATTTTTTAAAAAAAGATAAAGAATACTATGCTATTTGTGATTTTGGAATTGAAACAGACACACTTGATAGTTTTGGAAACATAACAAAAATTGATAATGTGGAAGTTACAGCAAATCAAATTGAGGAAATTTTACCAACTTTTATCGGAAAGATTTCGCAGATACCTCCAAAGTACTCTGCAATAAAAATAAATGGTAAAAAAGCTTGTGACCTTGCAAGAAACGACGTTGCTTTTGAAATAAAACCAAGAGAAATCGAGATTTATAGCATTGAGTTATTAAGAGAGATTGAAAAAAACAAGTTTTTGTTCAAAGTCCATTGTTCAGCAGGTACATACATTAGAACATTGTTTAATGATATTGCAGGGAAAATGGGAACAATTGCAACAACTCCGGTTATCATTAGAACAAAGAGTGGAAGGTTTAGTTCAGATAACGCCATTACACTTGAGGAACTTGAAAAAAAAGGTGAACTGGCTAAGATTGAAGATATATTCAATGATTATCAAATAATAACTGTTAATGAGGCTAATGCAAAAAAATTAATCAATGGCGTTTCGGTTCTTGCAAGCCCCAAGATAAAAGAAAAAGAATTCTTTTTGTCTTACGATGGCAAACTTATAGGTTTATATGAAATAAAAAATGGAAACTATAATAGAATAGTTTATTTATATAATTAGGGGAAGAGTATGATTAGGTTTGGTCCGTCAGGATTTTGCGAGGAGTTTCAGAGTCTGAAAAATACCACGCTAGATATGCCAGAATGGTTATTAAATCATAATTTAGATGCTTATGAAATTTCTTTCACAAATGGTGTGAGGCTATCAGATGAAACCGCTAAGAAAGTTGGTGACATTTTTGAATTAAGCGGTATTTCAGTTTCGGTTCACGCACCATATTTTATAAATTTTGCTAACCCTAACGAGGAAATGATTGAAAAATCTATTGGTTATGTTGTGGCGTGCTTAGAAAAAATGAAATTTTTGAAAGCAAAAAAGCTTGTTTTTCACCCAGGCTCTCTTATGAAACAAACAAGAGAACAGGCTTTTGAAAACACATACAATAACATAAAGAGGCTGATTGAAGTCTTGGACGAAAATGGTTTGAAGGATTTTATTTTATGTCCAGAAACTATGGGTAAGCATGGACAAGTTGGAAGCGTTGAGGAGATTGCAAAGATTTGCACGATAGATGAAAGGATTATTCCAACCTTGGACTTTGGTCACATTAATTCATTCTCACTTGGAGGTCTTAAAACAAAAAAAGACTTTGAAGAGGTATTTTTGACCTTAAAAAAATATCTAGGCGATAGATTTAACAAGGTTCATATACACTTTTCAAAAATTGAGTATGGCAAAAAGGGTGAAATCAGGCATTTGACTCTTGACGACAACAAGTTTGGACCAAATTTTGAAATACTGGTTAGCGTTTTAAAGAAATATAATGTTGATGCAAATATTATTTGCGAATCTAGTGGAACACAAACAAAAGATGCTTGCATTATGAAAAAATATTTTGAAGCATAGAAAATTTCAATGAAATACATTGATTTTTGACGCAATCTATGGTAATATTACAGCATAAGATTGCACTTGCAATATATTTATTATGGAGGAAATATGATTACTGCTGGAGATTTAAGAAAAGGTGTTACTTTTGAGTATGAAGGAAAAGTTTATGTTGTTGTAGACTTTTTGCACGTAAAACCAGGCAAGGGTGCTGCGTTTGTTAGAACAAAACTTAAAAACGTTGTAACGGGTCAAGTTATTGAAATGACATTTAACCCTGTAACAAAATTTG
>CAZFPH010000016.1:0-14255 GCA_964520955.1 uncultured Lachnospiraceae bacterium | reverse complement strand
TGTTGGAGCATTACGAGACTTTGCTTGCCTTGGCTCTCTGTATGCAGGGGCAACACCTTGCATTGATGGTTGCATTTGGTTATAAGGCATTTGCTGAGCCATACCCATTTGAGGCATAGTGTTTGGCATTTGCATCATAGCGGTTTGCTGAGCCATTGGAGCTTGAGTATACATCATTTGACCCATCATAAGGTTTGGGTCTACCTGTTGGTTAATCATACCGTAGCTGTTAACCATTGGACTATATCCTGGTTGATTTTGAGGAACAATATATAGCATTAAATTGATTCCTCTCTCTTGCATAACTTGACAAGCGAGATTGCAAAGTGTGTTTTCAATTTTAGAAACCTCGTTCGCAATGCCAAATTTTAAGACATCTTGACCCGGATATGATTGAATTCTATAAGAGAAATTTTTGCACGCATCAATGAGCGAGTTGATGCCATTAATCACAGCACCATTAGCACCCGTTGTGACCATTGGTTGCGTAGCAATTAAATTCCTTAAACCTTGTTCTAACTCATTAATTGTCATTTATGCAATTTCCTTTATTAATAATTTCCAAGTAGCCAGAAACCACGACAGTTTGCCATAACAGCATTGTTTTGAATAACAAGACGTGGGTCGTTGAAGAATTCTCTTAAGTACTTTTCATAAAGAAGAGCACCACCACCGGTTAAGATGATTTTGTAGAACTTGTTGAACTCTAAACCTAAGCCCATAACTTCTTGATACACACGTTTTGCTTGGTTCTTGCTATGTTTTTCTACATAAGCGGTGAGGTCATATTGACCAAATGGAGTTTCAACAACTGGAGATTCAAGTAAGCTTAAGTCAAGTTCGTGTGGAGAAAGTGAGAAAATACTTGCTTCTGGAACGTTGCTGTTAACATCTTCCTGAAGATCTGAAATATAATCAGATGTACCAATATCAAAGCTGAATGTTGAACGAACCCTTGCAGTTTCAAGGATAGCGATATCAGTTGTTCCCCAACCGATGTCGATAACGATTGCTCTTTGGTCAAGAAGCTTTTCGTTAAGAGCATCAGCTTCTGGATCGTAAACATAGTCATACATTGTTCCGAGTGGTTGTGGAACAACAATAACTTCTCTGATTTCAAATGTGATTGGTCTAACTGTTTCCCAAGTTACTGATTTGATTTCGTGAACGCCTGTGAGCATTTGTTTTATTTGAGTGATTACCTTTTGGTTTTTAGCAAGAGAGCTTGGAACACCAGTAACAACTCTTAAAACTTCGTGGTCTGAAAGGTTTGGGATTTCCTTAAGGCAAGAAGCAATACCGATGAGTGCTTCAATCTTGTATTGCTCAGAGCCGTATCTAGAAATACCACGACCGCCACTACCTGCAGCAGAAACTACACCAACTTCATAAACTGCCTTGTCATAAACATACATTTGATAGTCTGTTTTGAATGAATAAACAAGACCAGCATCGTTAATTTGTCTGATAGTGTTTACATATTTAAGATTTAGTTCATCTGTCCAAATCTTTAAGGTTGAGTTTGCAACATCAAGACCAATAATTCTTGTGTACTCACCTTGTGGTTGTTGTGCCATTTGTGGAGCACTTTCAACAACTTCTTCTGTTTCCATTTGTTCAAATTCTGACATAATTTTACTTCCTTTTATTTTTATCCTAAATTATGCTACGGCGAGTAGCACTTTTCTAATACCATTTTAATATACTATTAAAAATAAATCAAACAAAAATAATTAAAAAATCAAATAAAATGAAATTTTTAATCTCCTTTTAGCTTGGGCTTAATTTTTAATTATTTGCACTGTTTAATATAAGCTCTGAAATTGACTCTTTTTTAACCACCGAACCATCGTCGCGGTAATAGATTAAAAGAGTGTCTCCATCGACGTCACAAACAAGGTCTCTTTTGATGTTTAAAGTCTCTTCATAAATAACTTTTAAGATTGAACCGTCTTCCCTATAAACCGCAATTGTATTGATGTATTTTTTATTGCCTGCGTGCCCCTCTTTGCCCTCATCGAGATTATTGCTTAAAACCTCGATAAAGTTAAGCAAAAAGTACTTTTTTTCTATAACTTTATATTGGTTTATGTAGTTAAAATTAATGGTAATTTCATTAACCGAACCATCAGGCTGAAGTGAGCAGAAACTTGCTTGACCCAAAGTCTCCTGGTCTTTGTTAATTCCAAGGATTAAGAAATTTTTTGGCGACACACGTTTAACTGAAATGTCGAGATTATCAGACAAACTGATAAGGTTGTACCCCACTTTTTTTTCGTCATTAAAAAGTATGATTTTTACGTAAAATTCATCAAACAGGTTCTCTATTGCAAAAAGGGCATTAAAGTCGAGATATGAATAGATGTCTGACACATACTTTCTTTTGAGTGTTGTGTTTTCAACATACTTGCCGTCAACAATGTCAAAACTGGTTTCTTCAACGGTTTCGTTGATTTTGAATTTAATTTCTTTCTTTTCAATAAAAATTTTAGCCATAAGCAGTTCCTTTGTATATTAGTATAACTATAATGATAGTATATTATAACAAAAAAAGAGTGTCAAACAATTTTGCACACTCTTTTTTTGGCATTTATTTATTATTTATTTTCTTTTTTTATAAGGCGATTTAATTTTTTCATTTATGCAAAAAAACTAAGCCTTATTTTTTATCTCTAAAATCAAGTTTATTATTTGCCTGAACTTCCAAATCTGCCTGCACCACGCTCAGAAACAATACCCTGAAGTTCCTCATAAGAAATTTCTTTTTCTTCCATAACTGGAACCTCTTGAACAACGAGTTGACAGATTGCCTTTGTGTATGGATAAATTATACATTCGTCTTTTTTATATGACCTTCCATCAACCACAAATTCGTCTGGGGTGTTATCCTCTAGTTTAGAAATTACAAATGGTTTGTTATTTGTGTTGTAAAGCATAATCAAATACTCACCACGATAGCCTGAATCAAAAACGCCTGAACTTTTTTTAACACCAAGTTTTCCTGTGCTTCCACGCTCTTCAACTTGAATGTAGTACTTTGGTGAAAAAGTTGTTGCGATGCCTGTTGGGGTTGCCTTGGTTTTTCCTGCCTCAATCACAAAATAGTCACCCTCAAAATTTGAATACACATCATAGCCAGCATCCTCGAGTTTTTTACTTGGAATGATTGCAGACTCTCTGATTTTTGCAAAGTATAGTTCGTTTCCTTTAACTTCTGTTACCATATTTTTCTCCTTAAAATTATATCAATTGTAGTATAACATACACAAAAATTGAGGGGCAAGAAAAAATGTTAATTTTGGCAAAAGTATAGTCATTTTTTACAAGTTACAAAAAGAAATTTGAAACGCTTTTCAGATGCGTTATTTTGTATAAAATCAACCAAATAAGGTGTGTTTTTACATTTTTAGTAATTTTTATGCTTGAAATTTTAACATTTTCAAAAAAATAGACACCCAAAAAGTTAAAGGTGTCCTTCGTTTTTTTTATTTCCTGTTTCTATTCAACAGTAACGCTTTTTGCAAGGTTTCGAGGTTGGTCAGGGTTAATACCCTTTAACACACTTACTTTATAGGCAAGATATTGAAGCGGGGCGATAACCAGCATCGGCAAAAGCAGTTCATTTTTTTCATCAAAAACCAATACTTTTCGGTTTTCAGTTTCCTCAATGCTTTCATTGGTGAGCAGTAATTCCTTTGCACCACGGCTAGTAGCTTCGCTTGCAGAGTTGAATGTTTTTTGATTAATTTTTATGCTTGTTGCAAGCACCACAAGAGGAGTTCCATCTTCCACCAAAGCAAGATAGCCGTGCTTAAGCTCGCCAGACGGATAGTTGGCAGAATTAATGTAGCCCACCTCCTTAAGTTTAAGCGACGCTTCGCCAGACGAAACATAGTCGATATCTTTTCCGATAAAGATTGTATCTTTTTTTGTTTTTAATTCGTCAGCAACAGCGTCGATTTTTGCAAAGTCAAAATTTAAAATTTTATCGGCGACACGCATAATATCTTCAAAGTAATCAATACTTGTGCCATTGACTTGATTTGATAGATTTGATGCAAACATATAAAGAGCAGTAAGCTGGCAGACATAGGCTTTTGTTGACGCAACAGCAATTTCAGGTCCTGCACAAACAGGAATAACGTAGTCAGCATTTCTTGCAAGGCTGGAGTACAAAACATTTGTGAGTGCAATGGTTGAAGCTCCCTTTTGTTTCGCAAGTTCTTCCGCCCTTAAGGTGTCTGCAGTTTCGCCACTTTGGCTTACAAAAACAAACAATGTTTTGCTGTCGGCAAACACCGGCTCACTGTAAATAAATTCACTGGCCATCTCAGCGTACGACTTGACCCCCACAAGCTTTTCAATAAACCTTGCACCGACGAGTCCTGCGTTATAAGCTGTTCCGCAACCAACAAACTTTATGGCTGTGAACTTTGAAATAAAATCTTTATCGAACTTATCCAAAACGGCAGTATCTTTAAAGGTTTTAACCTGTCTCTTTATTGCCGAAGGTTGCTCCATAATTTCCTTTATCATAAAGTGGCTAAACTCAGCCTTTTCACTTTCTTCAAACTCGTCGCCCAGCGTTTCTGTGGTCTTTGAAATTATATTTTTTTGTTGGTTATAAAAAACAATTTCCGAGCCTTTCACGTGAGCAAAATCGCCACTAGCAAGCGTGTAATACTCTTTGGAAAAACCCACAAAGCAGATTGGGTCAGACGCCACAAGCACGTCGCCACCATCACAAACCGACACATAAAGCGGGCTTTTGTCTTTTGCCAAAAACAATTCGTTTGGAAAGTTTTTGTTTTTTGCAACAATAGCGTAACTACCCTCAGCCATTAACATAACGTCGATAAATTCAGAAATGTTTTTTGCTTTCTTTTCTTCAAGAAGCTGAGCAAGAACTGCGGTGTCCGTTTGGCTTTCTGGTTTATTTTTTAATGAATTTTTTAAGTTTACATAATTTTCAATTATTCCATTATGCACAATGCTCCACTCGCCATTTTTTGAAGAGTGAGGGTGTGCATTGAGTTTAGTTGGCTTGCCGTGTGTTGCCCATCTGGTATGAGCAATTGCCGACACGCACTTGCATTTTGGAGTGGCTTTTTCTAAATTTGAAATGTTGCCTGTTTCCTTGATTTCTAGCGTTTCTCCGCCATCAAGGATTACACACACACCTGCCGAATCATAGCCCCTATACTCTAATTTTTTTAATGTTTTAACAATTTCAGAAACCTCTCTGCTTTTGCCCAAATACCCAACTATTCCACACATAAAAACTCCTTTTCTATTTGCACTTTTACATTTTATGTTATGCAAGAAAAGGAGTTTGTGTGTTTATTTAGTTGTCGTGTCTTTAAGATATTGATAAGCCCTGCCGTGCTTGACCACCTCCCTGCACCTAGCGATAACAAAATCACCAGTGCTCGTATTTTTGGTTAAAGTAGTACCTGCACAAATATAGGTATTATCCGCCACCAAAACAGGGGCAATAATATTTGAATTGCTACCAATAAAGCAGTTTTCGCCAACGATTGTTCGGCTTTTGATTTTGCCATTGAAGTTTGCAAAAATCACGCCACAGCCAATGTTTGTGTTTTCACCAATATCAGCATCTCCAATATATGCTAGGTGACTGGCTTTAACACCACGCCTAAGTGTGCTGTTTTTCACCTCGACAAAGTTTCCAATTTTTGAGTTTTCGCCAATTTTGCAACCTTCCCTGATATGTGCAAATGGTCCAATTTTTACGTTTGAAGAAATTTCACTTCCCTCAATGTGACTGCTGATTATCAATACATTTTCGCCAATAACGCTATCCTCAATAGTTGTGTTTGGGTAAACAACTGAGCCGTCACCAATTTTGGTTTTTCCAAGCAAATAAACGTTTGGGTATAAGGTAACATTTTTGCCGATTTTTACAGACTTTTCAATATATGAGTTATCGCTGGCTTGTCCGCTTAAACTTTCAACGCTCACACTTTTTTTTGTTGATAGCAAATCGTCATCTAGCATTATGTTTTGCATTTTATAATTCATACATTATTCTATGGCTCACGTCTTATAGATGTTACTTTTGTTACTATTTGCTCTTTTTGTTCTTTGGCTTTAGACCAGACCAAAGAATTATTGCTGCCTGTGATGGCACACCAATAATAAAGATTGGCCACATATTGTAATTCAAAAATTGCAAGAAAATGGTTGTTATTGTTGTCCACAAAAGCAAGGAGAAAAGTATTAAGCCAATTTTTCTATTACCCCAAACAGCATTAAAGATTAAGGCAATAGCAAGACTAACAGGAACTGCCCAGATAAAAACAATCCACAGGTTATCATTATCGTTAATTTTTACGTACACATAAAGAATGGTCGCAACCAGCCAAACAATGGAAATTGCAAGAAGCGAGATTGTTATTTTGTTGCTGGTGACATACGAACTTGCCGGCAAGTTTTGCTCTTCAACCTCAAGATTTGGATTTATTAGGTCGTTAAGTGTCACGCCATAAAACTCAGCAAGTTTGCAAAGCACCTCAATATTTGGTAGTGACTCACCACTTTCCCATTTTGAAATGGTTTTGTCGCTAAAATTGAATTTAGTTGCAAGTTCAAGTTGTGTTAATTTTTTAGATTTTCTAAGCCTTGCTAGGTTTATACTTATTGTTTTATTTACATCTTTATCCATAAATTTATGTTAGCATTTTTTTCGACAAAAATCAATTGTTATGAGTTTTTATAATATCAGCAGATTTTGTTTGAAGCCGAACGCTTATTGTGTTAAAATTTATTATAGAGATTGACGAGGTGGATATGTACAAAATTTTAGAAAGAGTTAATACCCCAGAAGACATAAAGAATTTTAGCATTGCCGAGCTAAATTTGCTTGCTGGCGATGTTAGGAACGCTGTGCTTAATCGTGTTAGCAAAAAGGGCGGTCACGTTGGTCCAAACCTTGGAGTTGTGGAGGCAACCATTGCCCTGCACTATGTGTTTGATTTTGACACAGACAAAATAGTGTTTGATGTTTCGCACCAATGCTATCCACACAAAGTTTTGACAGGAAGAAAAAATGGGTTTATTAACGACAGCGAGCTTGGCACAGTTTCAAGCTACCTTAACCCAAAAGAGTCGGGTTATGATACCTTTAAAGTTGGGCACACCTCAACATCAATTAGTCTTGCCGCTGGACTTGCTAAGGCTCGTGACCTGAATGGCGGAAACTACAACGTTGTTGCCCTGATTGGAGATGGTTCACTGTCGGGTGGCGAGGCGTTTGAAGGGCTCAATAACGCATCAATGCTTGGCAGTAATTTTATCGTTGTTGTTAATGACAACGAAATGAGCATTGCTGAAAACCAAGGTGGACTCTATAAGAACCTTGCAGAGCTGAGAGAATCTAACGGGTTTGCGGAAAACAACATTTTTAAGGCGTTTGGTTTTGATTACCACTACACCGACAAAGGCAACGATATCCAGTCTCTTATCGAGATTTTTAAAAAGGTTAAAAACTCAAAAAGGCCCGTTGTTGTTCACATTCACACAATAAAGGGATATGGCTATTTGAACGCCGAAACTTCAAAAGAGCTTTGGCATTTTAGAGCTCCCTTCAACTTAGAGTCTGGTGAACTTAACACACCTGCACCAAAGCACACAGCACTATACGTCAGTGAATTTTTGCTAAACAAGGCAAAAAAAGACAAGTCTATTGTTGTGGTGACTGCCGCAACGCCTGGAATTTGTGGACTCTCTAAACAGGTCAGGGATAAGCTCGACACGCAGTATGTTGACGTTGGTATTGCCGAAGAGCACGCCATTGCATTTGTTAGCGGGCTTGCAAAAAATGGTGCAAAGCCTGTTGCAATTTTCAATAGTTCGTTTTTGCAACGCACCTACGACCAGCTTTCACAAGACCTTGCCCTAAATAATAGCCCTGCGGTTATCCTTGTTAACCGTGGCGGAATATCTTCTGCAAGTGCAACACATCTAGGGGTGTTCGATATTCCTCTAGTTTCAAATATTCCAAACCTCGTGTGCATTTCACCAACCACCATAAGCGAAACATTATCGGTTCTTGACTGGGCAATTGAGCAAAAAGAGCACCCTGTGGTTATCCGTATGCCGATTATAAACGACAATGAGGAAGTTGACGAAATAACCCCTTTTGAGTTTAATGAAAACAAATTCAAACTCGAAAAATCTGGCGACACTGTTGCAATTGTTGGACTTGGAAACTTTTTGAAGCTCGCAAAACAAGTAGCGGACGAACTTTACCTAACTCATGGCATTTCTGCTAGCGTTATAAATCCGCTGTATTACTCTGGCATCGACAAAGAACTTCTTGACCATTTAAAGCTTAATCACAAACTTGTTGTGACCTTGGAAGACGGCGTTATTGATGGCGGTTTTGGCGAAAAAATCGCAAGATACTACTCGGCAAGCGACATTAAGGTTTTGAATTTTGGTGCACAAAAGGAATTTACTGATGATGAAATCACAGATTTAATTTACGAAAGAAACAACCTTACTGTGCCACAAATAGTGCAAAAAATTATGCGACAACTTAAATCTGAAAATTAAAAATCATTTTATTATTTTTGGAATATTATATACTAAAACTTTTAGGAGAAATATGGAACTAATTATTATGGCCGGAGGGCTCGGCTCAAGGTTTGGAGGGCTAAAGCAACTTGAGCCAATCGACAGCAACGGAAACTTTATTATTGACTACTCTATTTTTGATGCAATAAGGTGCGGTTTCGACAAGGTTACATTCATCATAAAAAAAGAAAACCTTGAGGCATTTCGGGAAACCATTGGCAGAAGGATTGAAGAAAAAATTCAGACCAACTATATTTTTCAGGACAACTCAAATGTTCCGACAAAGTACATAGTCCCAGAGAGCCGAACCAAACCTCTTGGAACTGGTCACGCAGTGCTTTGCACAAAAAATTCTGTGTACTCTAACTTTGCGGTAATCAATGCCGACGATTTTTATGGCTATGAAGCTTTTGCTTTGATGGCAGAATTTTTAAAGAGCAACAATCAAAAAAATCATTACGCTATGATTGGATACAAAGCAATTAACACCATTTCTGAAAATGGCTCTGTTAAACGTGGTGTTTGTGAAATCAAAAACGAAAATTTAAAGTCCATAACCGAAAGCAGTATTGAAAAACGTGATGGTAATCTCTTTGCAAAACCAGTGTCAGACGCTAACGCAAGCGAACAAAAAATCTTAGATGACCAAATTGTTTCAATGAACTTTTTTGGGTTTACCTTAGACTTTTTGGAAGAGCTAGAATCTCACTTTTTTGACTTTTTGGAAGATAATAGGAACAATCTTGAAAGTGTTGAGTTCTTCTTGCCAAGCGTTGTATCCGACCTTATCAACAAAAGCAAAGCTACAACAAAAGTTATTCCAACCAATGCAAGTTGGTACGGACTAACATATAGAGAAGATAAACAAATAATTGAGAAAGCGATAAGCAAAATGATTGCAGACAAAATTTATCCTGAAAACTTATGGAATGATTAATAAATTTTTTCTAACTTGCATTTTAATATCTGCAAAAAAAATATTCATAATAAAAAAACAATCTCTAAAAATTTAGATTTTGTTTTTTGTTTGTTTTTTGGCTAGCATTGTTTTTTAATTTACTGTAAAATTTAAGGTTAAAATGTAAAATTTATTAACAATTATTAATAATATTACATTTTAAAGTGTTTTTATTTTTATACAAATTCAACAAATTCAAAAGCCACTGATTCTATCAGTGGCTTTTTTATGTTTATTTTTTCTTTGTAATTTTATTTTTTTCGATAAGAATTTCGATGTCATATTTTTTGAGTTTAAACTTCTCCATCTTTTCCCCAGAAATAAATGATGTGTATTCACCCTCCAAATCAACCTGAAGTGGATTGTCATTAAGGTTAACAAGCACCACAACTCGCTCATCTTCACCGGTTCTATCAAAAATCAATTTGCTATCTTCTGCAAGCAAGATGTTTGTTTCGGCATCTTTCATACATTTCAGTTTTCGGATTTTTGTGAGCTTGGTGTACCACTCATAAATTTCATTTTTATAGTTCTTCCAGTCAAAACAACCGCGTGAACTGCCATCGTTATTTTCCATACCATATTCATCGCCATAAAAAATTGATGGAACGCCTGATACGGTAAACATTAAGCCAGAAGCAATCTTCATAAGCTTTATCGCCTTTTCCCTGTCACCATCGCTAACGGCTAAAAGTTCTGAGAAAACTCTGCCAGTGTCGTGAGTTCCGAGGAAATTCATAAGGTTATCACGTACAACTTTTGGGTAGTTATTTTCAAGCATACGGCAGGTTGAAACAAACTCTGCAGGTGTGCCCGATTTAATGTAGTTTAAAATTGATTCTTTGATTGGATAGTTCATAACACTGTTAAGCTCGCCATTAACAAAATACTTGCGTCTTGTGTCGTAGCTAATTTTTGTTGAAGCGTCTTCCCAGACCTCTCCCATCACAATCGTGTTATCGCCGTAACTATGAACTCGGTCTGAAATCTTTTTAACGAATTTATCGTTAATTTCGTCAACAACATCAAGCCTTACGCCTGCAACGCCAAGCTTCATAAATTTGTCAAGCACGCCATTTTCACCAGCGATATAGTCCTGAAAATCCTCACAGCCGTCTTTTATGCTTGGCAGGGTGTCAATCCCCCACCAGCTTGTGTATTCATTTGGATAATTGATAAAATCATACCAGCTATAAAATTTTGAATCTTTGCTTTTGTATGCACCAAGGGTATCGAACCTACCATACCTGTTAAAGTATATCGAGTCGCTACCTGTGTGGTTATATACGCCGTCAAAGATTATTTGTATATTTTTTTCCTTTGCTTTTTCTACCAGTTCCTTAAAATCCGACTCTGTGCCAAACATTGGGTCGACTCGCATATAGTCGGCAGTATCGTATTTGTGGCTACTATTAGCCATACCAATAGGATTGAGGTAGATTGTTGTTACGCCAAGTTTTTTGAGATAATCAAGCTTGCTGATAACGCCTTGAAAGTTTCCACCAAAAACTTCTTCATTAATAACAAGGGGGTCGGTTGTGTTTTTTTGTATACCACCACCCCAGTCGTCACGAAGAATTAAAGGCTCTCTTTTTTCAACTTTTCCTGATTTGCAAAATCTATCAACAAAAATCTGATAGATTAATCCGCCCTGCATTGAGTCGGTACAAGTGTAATCCTTTTCAAGAACGGACTGAAAAAAGGTATCTCCCATATAATCAGACAAAAAGCTATGATTATCAAGGGTGCGGTTAATAAATAATGAATAATCATCGAAAATCACCTTAAAAATATACCAAAAATGTCCACTTTTATTAAATTTTTGCGTTAAAACAAATCCTTTTGCGGTTTTTTCCATTTCAGTATATGTGTAATCCCACTCATTATCTTCACGACACATAAACAAAATTTGCTTTGGTTTGACACGTTCGTCAACCTCGACAAAAAATCCTACCTCTGTGCCTTTTGTAACAACACCTTTTGGCAATTTAAAAAGCAAAGGGTCGTATTTGATTAACTTGCTGTCCATTTTTCCCCCTTTGCCTTTTGTTATTCTTCATTTTTTGTAAGTTTCCAGATTTTTTGAACATACTCTTCAATGCTTCTATCAGCTGAGAAATATCCCATTGATGCTATGCAATGCAGAGATTTTTTGTTCCACCAATCTTTGTCTGCATACTCTCTGTCCATTTTGTAGTGAGCGTCGATGTATGCGTCAAGGTCTGCTAGACACATATAAGAATCTTTGTAGTCAGCGTGACCAAGAAGGTAGTCAACAATATCGCTAAACGACTCTCCCCCAAGTCCTGAGCTGAGTTTGTCAATAACACTCCTAACTCTTTCACTTGCAATATAGTAATCTGTTGCGTTATATCCACGGCTCTTAATCTTCTCAACCTCATCAGCAAGAAGACCAAACTCGAAAGCGTTTTCGTTGCCAACTTTTTCAGCAATTTCAATATTTGCACCATCAACCGTGCAAAGCATTAATGCACCATTTGCAACGGCTTTCATATTTCCTGTTCCGCTGGCTTCACGGCCTGCGAGCGAAATTTGCTCTGTAACTTCAGTTGCTGGCATTAGTAGTTCAGAAACAGTAACGCTATAGTTTTCAACAAACACGACTTTTATTTTTGAAGAAAGAAGAGGGTCGTTGTTAACTTCGATAGAAAGCTGATTGATGAGTTTGATTATTCTTTTTGCCATTTTGTATCCAGAAGCTGCCTTACCCGCAAAGATAAACACTTGTGGGGTAACATCTTCTTCTGGATTTTCACGGATTTTATTGATTATATAAACGATTTTTAACACGTTCAATAATTGCCTTTTATACTCGTGAATACGCTTAACCTGAACATCGAACCTTGCTTTTGGGTCTATTTCAATACCCTGAGTTCTCTTTAAATACTCAGCAAATCTAACTTTGTTTTGATACTTTATATCCGCAACTCTGTCAAGAATTTTTTTGTCGCCAAGATATTTATCAAGCTCGGTAAGTTTGTTTGCGTCATGATAATAACCATCGCCAATAAGCTCAACAATAAGTTTGTCGAGTTCTGGGTTGACTTGAGAAACCCATCTGGTGTAAGCCACGCCATTGGTGATATTTTTAAATCTATTTGGATAGATTTCAGCATAATAGTTAAATAGTCTAGTCTTTAAAATTTGTGTGTGGATTTTTGCTACGCCGTTTATTGTGTGCGAAGCATATATTGCAAGGTTTGCCATATATACATTGTTTCCACTAATAATCGCCATATGTTCAACTCGTCTAAAGTCATTTTTAAAAAATCCATTAAGGTCAATTCTGAACCTTCTGTCGAGCTCACGAATAATCATTGCAATTCTAGGCATATGTTTTTCGATGGTCGACATATTTTTAACTTCTAAAGCTTCACTTAAAACCGTGTGGTTTGTGTAGCTAACAGTTTTTTGAACAGCTGACCAAGCCTCTTCCCAACCAAAACCATAGACATCAATAAGTAGTCTCATAAGTTCTGGAATGCAGAGAACTGGGTGCGTATCGTTAATATGAACAGACACTTCGTTATCAAGTCTTGAAAGTGTTTTGTGTTTTTTGAAGTACTTTTTTAAGATGCTTTGCATTGCACAAGACACCAAAAAGTATTGCTGAAGAATTCTTAATGTGTAGCCTTTTTCTGTGTGGTCAGCAGGATAAAGAACTTTGTTAATCGCTTCGATTTCGTTCTTTTCCTTAACAGCTTCAACGAATTCGCCTTGGTCGAACTTTTTGATATCGAATTTGTTTTTTACTTGGGCTGACCAAAGCCTTAAGGTTGAAACGGTGTTTGAGTTATATCCACTAACAAGCATATCATAAGGCACACCACGAACAATCTTTGCTCCGACTGTTGTGTATCCAAGTTTGCCGTCTTCATAATGTTGTTCAAGTGATCCACCAAAAGCAACATCTATAGCCTCGTCTTCACGTGCCTCAAGCCAAACATTGCCCGTGTCAAGCCATTCGTCAGGGGTTTCGATTTGTTTGCCATCAACAATTTTTTGGTTAAACAAACCATACTCATACCTTATTGAATGACCAAATGCTGGATAACCAAGTTTTGCCAAACTATCAAGATAGCAAGCAGCGAGTCTTCCAAGACCACCATTTCCAAGACCTGCGTCTTTTTCAATTCTATAAATCTCAGCAATGCTTTTGCCATTTTCAGCAAGGAGCTTGGTGTAATAATCATCAAGTCCTAAGTTCCAAAGATTGTTTCTAAGGTTTCTACCAATTAAAAATTCGATAGACATATAGTGAACAATTTTTTTGTTTTTGTTTGCATCAGAAAAAGTTTTGCTTCTATTTGAAAGCAAATATTTTAAAGACACCTCAGCAAGTGCTCGATATAACTGAATGTTTGAAGCACTTTGGATTGTTTCCCCAAAATGCTCCAACAAAAATTCAGATAGTCTTTGATTTGCTAACTCCTTTTGTTTTTCTGTTAACATATTTTCTCCTATAATTCATTATATGTTTCAACATATTCTTTTGCGGTTTTAATCCAACTAAAATCGAGTGACATAACGGTTCTAACTTTTTCAGCCCAACCAGCTTTGTCTTTGTAATCTGCAACCGCTCTTCTAATTGAATATTCAAGATCACTTACAAAAGCGTTTGTGAATGTGTAGCCATTGCCACCGCCAAGGCAACCAAAGTCTTTGATTGTATCCTTTA
>CAZFPH010000015.1:0-14481 GCA_964520955.1 uncultured Lachnospiraceae bacterium | reverse complement strand
GAATAACCGAGTGGGTAGGCTTCAAGCAAACTTTTGTTGAGTTTGAAAGAAGGGAAAGAGTTGCAGGCGAAACCAAGTACACCATTAAAAAAATGTTTAAACTTGCAACTAACGGTATTGTTGCAAACAGCAGTTGGCCACTTTCACTTTCACTCAAAACAGGTATTTTTGGTGCGGTTTGTTCAGTTTTGGCATTTTTGACTTTTATTGTGCTTGCAATATGCAAAATCAATTTGCCACTTGTGGCTTGGCTTTTCCCAACGATAACATTGATTGGTTCGATGGGATTTGTGTTTAATGGACTTTCTAATATTTATCTTGCAAGAACTTATGCAGAGGTTCAAGATAGACCAAAATATATTATTCGTGAAAAAATAAATTTCGATAAATAAAATAAAAAGATTGCTGAGTGCAATCTTTTTATTGTGGTTGTGGCAGGTCATCTGGTGGAACTAGCTCGCTTTGCATTCTCATTTCTCTGGACTTTTCTTGCGAAAATCCGAACATTGAAAGAGCATTATCCATAGAAGCTTCTATTTGAGATTGATTAACTTTATTTTGATTTTTTAAGATTTCCGCAATAAGACATTCTGTTGAAACCAAAATAATATGCTCTCTGCACATCGGAATAAAATTCTTTTCAGTTTCTATTCTCCAATTGCTAACAATTTGGTAAGGCATACCAATCTGATTAATGGTTTTGTTAAATTCTTCTTGGTTAAAGCAAAAACTAATTTTAACATCGTTCATGTGAAGAACTTCGTTAATCAAATAAAGGTATCTTCTGAGCATTTCATCATCATTTTTTATCTCTTTTGGGGAATTGAATCCCTTAACATCAAATATGTAAGAAAGCAAGTTATAGAGCTCACGTTTATAAGGATTTTTGCTTTTTGGAAGATGAAAGAATGAAAATGTTTCGTTGTACTTTTTGTCTGGTGACGAAACGTTATAGTAAACCTCTCGTTGAATTCCTGTGCCCTTGATTTCTCGAGTTAAATCAACTTTGTCTGATAGCAAAGCAAGGGAAAAGAGGTACGATGCATAATGATAGTTTTCTAATTGGCCCATAAAAATTCTCCTAACAATTAAATTATATCTTATTATTTTTGCAGATTCAATATCTATAAAAAAATAATTGATTATTATTTTTTTGTGTGTGAAGTCTGGTGCTGTGATTTTTTGTTGTGTGCTACCTGCTATTTAGGTTCGCTTACAAAATATAAATCGATTTGCAGTTAATAAAAAAACACTAGATGCTTTTTATTTTGACAAAACTACTGCATAATTTATAATTTAATTATGCAAAAAATTCAAGAGGTCTAATAAAATGGAAATTAAAACAATAAAGTCAAAATATATGCGTGGAATTATGGACCAAAACACATACGTAGTAATTAGCAAAAATGAAGCGGTTATTATTGACGCAGGTGCAGAACTTACTGATATTAAGCAGACTGTTGGTGAAAGAAAGGTTTTGGCGGTGCTTATGACGCATTTGCATTTTGACCATTTTTGGAACATAGCTGAATATTTGGCTGAGTTTGACTGCTCAGTTTTTATCATTCAAGGTGCGGAAGAAAAACTGAATGATGGAAAACTGAATTGTTCGTTTTTGGTAAATCAAAATATAGAGAAAAACATTGATAAAAAATATATAAATCATTACCCAGAAGATATGCAAAATTTAAGGCTGGGAAATTTTGAGTTTTTGGTGATTTACACAGCAGGGCATTCGAGCGATTCGGTGTGTTTGAAGCTTGGTGATGACCTGTTTACTGGAGACACAATTTTTGCTGACAGTATTGGCAGAACGGATTTATATGATAGCAGTAACTGGCAAATGAAAAAATCTCTTGAGAAATTAGACGGCATAAATTTTGAATTTGCTTACCCTGGGCATGGAGATTATGCCACCAGAAATCAGGTGAAAAAGATTATTAATTATTATTTGTAATCTACTTTTTCATATTACCTCACAAAGCAACATAAACTTTATTGAGGTTGATATGAAAAAGTTTTTTTATTTGTTGTTTTCTCTTGTTTTTGTTGTGTTTTCTACATTTTCACTCACCGGCTGCAAAAAAAGTGAGGTTGAAAAAGTTTCAAAAAATTTAACCACATATGCAATAAACGCAAGTCTTGATGATGAAAAAAAAGAAATAACTAGCACAGAAAAAATTACTTACATAAACAATACTGGAGCAGACCTTGAGTACCTTTGTTTGCACCTGTATCCAAGAGCTTTTAGAGAGGGTGCATTATTTAAGCCATACACACAGCTAACCGAAGCTTCTTGCTTTCCAAATGGTGTGAGTTTTGGTGACCTTTCAATAATAAGTGTTAAGGTTAATGGTGAGATTAAGCCCTTTGAACTTGTGGGCGAAGATGATGATATTTTAAAAATTAATTTTGGCTTCAAGCTTACAAACAAAAAGACCATTGAAATTGTTATTGAGTTTGTGCTTGTTATTCCAAACTCCACACACAGGTTTGGCTACTACGACGGAAACATAAATCTTGGAAACTGGTATCCAATTGTTTGTGCTTACTCTAATGGTGGTTTCGACACAACGCCATACTATGCAACTGGAGACCCATTTTTTTCAGACATAGCAAATTATGAAATTGAGTTTTCTTATCCAAGCAAATATAAAGTTTGCACAACAGGGGAATGCGTGGTTTCGGAGAGTGGTGAAAAATCTAGTGCAGTGGTAAAGGCGAAAGCTGTGCGTGATTTTGCTATGTGCTTTTCAGAAAATTCAACCACGACTTCAGCAAAGCAAGGAAACACAACTATTTATTATATGGGAAACTCTCAGGACAAAAACAATGAAAAATATTTGCAAGTCAGCAAAGAAGCAATAGAGTATTTTAGTAAGACTTTTGGGGATTATCCATACAGCACGCTTTCTGTTGCAAAAACGCCTTTTGTTTATGGCGGTATGGAATATCCAAACCTTGTGTTTATTTCTGATTCAGTGGATAGCGAAGAGGAGATTTTAAAGGTTATAGTTCACGAGATTGCTCACCAGTGGTGGTACGCAGTTGTTGGTAACAACGAAACGAAAGAGGCTTGGCTTGACGAGTCGCTTTCAGAGTATTCCACAGCATTATTTTTTGATAATTACTCAAAATATGGAGTGAGCTATGATGACTTTATTGCAAACGCACTTTCTAGCTATATGCTCTATGTTGACGTTGTTGAAACAATAAGGGGCGACGTTATAACAAAGATGAACTTGCCTGTTAATGAATACCAAAACGACTATGAATATTCGTATATGGTTTACGTTAAAGGCGTGATTATGTTCGACTCGCTTAAAACCATTGTTGGGGATAAAAAACTCACAGCAGGTTTTAAAAAATATTATACTGACAACAAGTTTAAAATTGCAACAAAACAAGATTTTTATGATGCATTTTCATCGAGTTGTCACAAAGACCTCAATGGTTTTTTTGAAGGTTTTTTGAATGGAACGACAATAATTTCTAGTATGAAATAAATTTTTAGTAGTTGATTTTAAATAATTTGGCACATTGACTTTTAATTTTGTTTGTTTTATGCTACACTTGTTTTGCTAGGAGAAGTTATGCGTATTGTAAATTTGGCGTCTGGAAGCAAGGCAAATTCAACATTTATTGATTCTGGAAAAACAAAGATTTTGATAGATGTTGGCTTGAATGAAAAAAAACTATTAGAGCGTCTTGGCAAAATAGGCGAGAAAATAGAAGATATTCAAGCGGTGCTGATAACTCACGAACATATTGACCACATTAGGGCTCTTAAAAATTTAGCAAAAAAATATGCTATAAAGTTTTATGTTCACGAAAAACTATTAGAACTTGACGAGATGGCAAATTGCGAGATAAAATACGGCAAGCTAGTAACCTTTAACAATGAAAAATTTGTTGTTGGTGATATCGAAGTTTTACCTGTTGATATTTCTCATGATGCAGTTAGCCCAGTTGCTTTTGTGGTTGGTAAAACTGGAACAACCGCCAAGGCGGGGTTTGTGACAGACACAGGCTATATTTCAAAGAATGTGCAGGAAAAATTTGCTGGCGTTAAGATGGTGTTTATTGAATCAAATTATGATGAAGAAATGCTTCTTAATGGCAAATATCCATATGTTGTCAAACAGCGAATATTTGGTGAAAAAGGGCATTTATCTAATGCTCAGTCGCTTGAATTTGCAAAACAGTTATACAAAAGTGGAACAAGATGTTTTGTTTTATCACATATATCAGAGAATAATAACACTAAGGAAATTGCATACAAAAATTATGCAGAATATTTTGAGTCTCAAAACTTGGTTTTGGATAAAGATGTTTTTATTAGAATATCTTTTCAAAACAAGTGCGGAAACAATTTTAGTTTAAGAGAGGATTAAATGGAAGAAAAATTATTAAATGCAAAAAAAAGTAAGTTTGGATTATATGAATCGGCACTCGCTTCACTTTTATTTATTATATATAACTTTATTTTTGTTTGGGTGTATAGGGCACTTCCTTTGTCTTTCAAAAAATATGAAGCAGTAAGTTATATTGTATCATTTTTGCTTGAGTTTTTGTTTGCTCTTACAGCAATAACTGTTGCGGGGGCAAGAAAGGTTGATATCAAAAAAGCGTCAGGCATTGACAAAAAGTTTAACGGCAGAATTGTGTGGCTAGGATTTTTAATTTCTGTTGTGGCACTAGTTTTCTTTGGAAACTTAACGAACGTGTTCCTTGAACTATTAACACTTTGTGGCTATTCGTCAATTCTTTCAGACTTTGCGATAACAAGTTTTTGGCAGTACCTTATCTATATTGTTATTAGCTGTGTTACACCTGCAATTTGTGAAGAACTTTTGTTTAGAGGAACGATTCTTGCAGGTCTCAAAAAACACGGATTTAAACTTGCACTCATTGTGTCATCAGTAATATTTACACTTATGCACGGAAACGCAGAACAAACCGTTCACCAGATGATTGTGGGTTTGATTGTTGGATATTTGTTCTATAAGTCTGGCAACTTGTGGCTTGGTATTATTGTGCATTTCTTCAATAACTTTATTTCAGTTACTCAAGGATCTATTATTTGCAGTCTTCCATCAGATACGACTGTGGCTACTGAAGCTGTTGCAACAGGTGCTAGTGCTTGGTTATCGCTACTTTTTAGCTTGATTATTGCACTTGTTTTTGCATACTTTGGCTTGTACTTATTCAAAATTCTTTCAAAGAAGATTATTGATGAAAGCAACAAACTAAACGGAGTTGAGCAAAAGGAAGGTATGTCAGAAATTTCAGTTGATGGCAAAACGGAATACGTTGAAATGACGATTGAGGGTGAACCTGCAACTACAGATACTAAAGATGAAAACTTGGAGCAACCTGTAACAAGTGTTATTGCAGAAGAAACGCAAAAACTTCCAATTTCAGTTATTGTTATGTTCAGTCTTGCTGGAATATATTTAATATTTGATTGGGTTTCGGCTCTTATTTATGGATTCTTGATTTAATGGATTATTTGGCATTAGAAAAATGGCTTCAAGGTTTGGGCGATGAATATAAAATTAAAATTATCGGACAAACTGAATTTAATAGAAATATTTATGCGGTGGAAAAATGCAATGATTGCGGTTTTTTCACCGCTGTTTTAGTTGCGTCGGTTCACGCCAGGGAATGGATAACAACTGAGCTTTTGCTAGAGTTTATTAAAGAGAATTTATTTAAAAAAATTACGCATTTTAATATATCACTTATATTAATGGCAAACCCTGATGGCGTGGAACTTTCAATTAATGGTCTTGCAAATTTTTCTGAAGATGAAAAAGAAAGGCTGGTAGAAATTAATAATGGTAAGCTGGATTTTTCGCTTTGGAAAGCAAATGCAATGGGTGTTGATATCAATAATAATTTTGATGCAGGATTTGCTCTTTATTCATCAAGTGATGTGCCGTCTAGCCAAGGCTATGCAGGAAAGTTTGCAGAAAGTGAACAGGAAACAAAGGCTATCATTAATTATATCAAAAATATCAATCCTTTTATTGTTATAAGTTATCACACAAAGGGCGAGGAAATTTATTATAATTATTTTCAGAGCGAAGAGGATTTAGAAAGGGATAAAATTATTGCCGAAAAATTTGCAAGCACTACCAGTTACA
Source organism: uncultured Lachnospiraceae bacterium (assembly GCA_964520955.1). Taxonomy (GTDB): domain Bacteria; phylum Bacillota; class Clostridia; order Christensenellales; family UBA1242; genus RGIG1681. The sequence goes on along the minus strand of CAZFPH010000015.1, from coordinate 8,332 downwards.
CAATAAAAAATGTGGAGTTGGTTAGTTCAGGTGGGCTAAAAGACTATGTGGTCGAAAAAATGAAACTTCCATCGCTCACGATTGAGTGTGGAAACGATGATTTATCGCACCCAATTAGTGCTCTTGGAGATATTTTTTTGCGTAATAAAAATATTGCAAACGACTTAGAATTTGCGTATAATGTTTTTATAAAATCAAAGGAAAAGTAAATGAGTTATCAAGAAAAGTTTATGAAAAAAGCCCTTTTACTTGCTAAAAAGGCTTACGAGTTAGATGAAGTTCCTGTTGGTGCTGTTATTGTTAAAGACGGAAAGGTTTTATCTTCATCATTCAATAAAAGGGAGTCTAAGAACGACGCCACTGCTCACGCTGAAATTATGGCGATTCAAAAAGCTTGCAAAAAAGTGGGGGATTTTAGGCTTATTGGTGCAGATGTTTATGTGACTCTTGAGCCTTGTGTGATGTGTATGGGTGCTCTCCTTAATGCAAGGGTTGAAAACGTATACTTTGGGGCTTACATTTCAAATGGTTCAATTTCTGCAAGTGAAATTGTTGAAAAATCAGTGCTTAATCACAAGTGTAATGTTGAGGGTGGATTTTTGAAAGACGAGTGCTCAAACTTGGTAAGTAATTATTTTAAACAAAAAAGAAATAAATAAAATTTAGGTATTGACTAGAGTGCTTTTTTGAATTATTATCTTTGTATATTTGGAGGATATTATGATTTTACCAATCACAAAAAAGAAAATTGAAGATATTGAAAAACAAATTGTGAAAGATTTTTCAAGTGCTTGTGAAACAGCTTACACTTTGCCACTTGAATTTTCAGCACCAAAAAAGCAAACGGGTTCAGTGTACAGAGTTTCTGCAGATGTTGTTGAGGCTGAAAATAAATATTATCCAACAGGCGTCTTTGCAGGAAATGTGCTAGACGGTGTTGGCGGAAAGGTTTTAGTTTTAAGGAGCGATTATGAAAGCTTGGGGATTCCTTTTGGAAATGGTGATGGTGAGTTTTTATTTGCTATAAAAGCTCCAAATTCTCAGGCGAAAAACCTTCAAGAACTTGTGCAAAAAATGTATTTTGATATCGATACAAAAAATTCTTCATACACACTTCCTGAACAAGTGGCTGAAGAAAAACAAAAAGGAAATGAATAAGGAGCAAGCAAATTGCTCTTTTTTCGTGCAAAAAATTTATTATTTATTTATCGTGATTGACAAAGAGTTGTTTAAAATTATATACTTTGCTTATGGAAATATTAGAAACTGAATCAAATGTGGTTGTTTTGAATACACAGCCAGAATTTACTGCAAAAACAAAAGAAAAATGCAGTGCGGATTATTTTATTTTATGTGAGGAAGACGCTCAGCTTGATCTTCAAAGTGTTACCGTTGCTGGTGTTTCAGTAATAAACTGGGTGGCTAGGGCTTGTGATAGAAGACCTAAAATTTTGACTTGCAAAAAATCAGAAAATGTGCTTGATGTGATTAAGCCATATATTTCAGATGCTGATTTTTCGGTTGTTTTGTATGCAAACACACCGCTAATAACAAAAGGACATTTAAAAGATTTGCTCGGTTTTGTTATGACAAAAAGAATGAATGCATGCAAACTCAAAAAGGGATTTGTCTTAAAAAATGATTACATCGCAAATGTTGACGAGGTTTACAGCGTTGATTGCTATGACTTTGCTTCAAACGACTTGTTTGAGGTAACATCTGTTGAAAACCTTGCCGTTGCGGAAGAACAACTTGTTAGAAGAATTTTGAATTATCACGTAAAAAATGGTGTTGAATTTGAAAGTGCTTGCAACATAATGGTTGATGCGAGTGTTGAAATTGGCTCAGGAACAAGACTTGCAAATGGTGCGTGCATTTATGGCAACACTTCAATTGGTTCAAATGTGAAAATTGGTGAGAATGTAACCATCAAAAATTCAAAGATTGGCGATGATGTTGTTGTTGGCGACAACATATCAATTATTGGTTCGGTTATCAAAAATGGAACAATCATTGCTGAAAACGTGGTGGTTGATTCAAGTGCAATAATGAACAATGTTAAAATCGGAAAATGTGCAAAAATTTTGTCATCAAAAATTAAGGATAATGTGCACGTTTCGGAGCTTGCTGAAATTTTCAATTCAAGAATCGCAGAAAATGTTTCTGTGGGTGTTTCAGCAAAAATTATTGGTGAAAATATGCCTGCTCTTGTTATGCAGAATGCTGAAATCGGAGCACTTTCGGTTATAATTGATGCTTCTATCGATGCAGGCAATGTCATTAGGTCTGGCGAAACAAGGCGAGGTGGAATGTAATGAAACTTATTGTTGGACTTGGAAATATTGGCGATGAGTACGCAAAAACTAATCACAACGCTGGGTTTATGGTTGTTGATAGGGTTGCGTCAAAGTGTGGATTCACTTTCAAAAACAGAGGTTGTGATGCTGATTATGCAGAATACAAAACACTTAATGAAAAAATCATTTTTGCAAAACCAAGAACTTATATGAATGAAAGCGGAAAGGCAGTAAAAAGCCTTATGAAAAAATTTGATATCGCAATTTCTGACGTTTTTGTTGTGCTTGATGATATCGACCAAGAACCTGGATTTATCAGGATTAGAAAGAGTGGTTCGGCTGGTACTCATAATGGACTTAAAAGCATTATTGCTGAAACCAAAAGCACGGAATTTAATAGAATAAGAGTGGGTATTGGCAAGCAACAAGAACACCAAGACCTTGCAAATTTTGTGCTTTCAAAAATGAAAATGACAGAGGCTCAGGAAAATGGTCTCTGTAAGGCTACCGATGCTGTACTTTGTTTAACTGAGGGTGAATCAGTTGATAACATTATGGCAAAATTTAATGGTGGGGCAGAAAAAAGTGGCAAACATTAATTTTTTCGATTTTAGTTTGCTGGGCTCTGACTATGGCAAACTATATGAAAAAGTGAGAGCAGGAATTTCCTGCTCAATTTTTGGTGTTCAAAATTCAATAAGACCACTGCTAAGCGTTGGTCTTGATAAAAAATTATTATACATTACTGCCGATAACATAACAGCTTCTAATATACTCGAGCAGTTTGAGGGTATGGGCAAAAAAGCATTAATGCTTCCAGCTGTTCAAGATAGTTTTATATATAAGCGTGCACAATCAAATGACGCATACAAAACTCGAACAAAAACACTATTTAAAGTACTGTCTGGTGACTATGACATTGTGGTTTCTAGCATTGAAGCAATGTTTTCTTTTTTGCCAAGTATTGAAGATTTTTCAAAAAACACGCTAAAACTAAAAAAGGGTCAAAATATTGAGATTGAAAAAATTGAAAGAACCCTTGCTCTTTGTGGGTACAAAAAAGAGGAACTTATTTCAGAAGAAGGACAATTTTCTAGGCGTGGTGAGATTCTAGATGTCTTTCCAATAGGCAGTGAACTTCCTTATAGGATAGATTTTTTTGATACTGAAATTGAAACGATTAAAGTTTTTGATATTGTTACACAAAAGGGAACAAAAGAAGTTGAAAAACTTGTTATTTGCCCAAACACCGACCTGTTTTTAACTGAAAGTGAACTTGAAATGTTAAAGGGCAAAATGCTTGAGCTTAAATCGAGTAGCACGGAAAACTCGGCAACTATTTTCAACTCTCAAATTGATGAGATTATTTCAAGGCTAGACCTTGCTGATAGAAGTTATAGCCTTGATTTCCTTGCACCATACTTGGACGATTTCAGATCTAACATTTTTGATTATTTAAAGCGTTCTAACGAAGAATATATTGTTGTTTTTGATGAGTGCAAACACATTTACGATGCATTTGTAACGCACGAAAAAGAAACTTCTGAAAGGATAAAAGAACTTAAAATTTCAGGGCTCGATTACACGGGAAAATTACCTAACTTTTTTGATACAAAAACCATACTTTCGTGGCTTAAGAATGAGGTATGTTTAGCATTTTTAAAAATAACAAATTCTAACAAGTTTTTTGAATCTAAGGCTGTTTTTAATTTCAAAACACTTCCAGCGTCTAGGTACGTTCACAACTTAAAAGAGTTTGCCAGCGACGTTAAAGTTCAAATGCTGAAAAACTACAAAATTTATGTTTTTGCAGGCTCAAAAGAGCAAGCTGACTCAATTTCAAGGGTATTATCTTCGCACGAAATTGAGATTGCAAAAAACAATAAAGCAATGCTCACATCTGACTCAGCGATTCTTGATTCTTTTATTTCTTCAGGTTTTGTTTTGCCAGAAGAAAAAATTGCGGTGTACGGAACTTATGACATTTTTCCCAAAAAGCACAAAGAAAGCAAGTTTAAAGTTTCAAAAAGCAATGTGTTTAGTGTGCCAAAGCTAGGAGACTATGTTGTACATCACATTCACGGCATTGGAGTTTGCGAGGGGGTAACTCAGCTTACTGGAACGCTCGGAACTAAGGATTATGTTGTTATTCGTTATCGTGACAACGATAGGCTATATGTCCCAACAACTCAAATGGATATGCTTGATCGATTTTCAGGTGGAGAAGAACCAAAAAAGCTTAGCAAAATTGGAGGACAAGACTTTTCTGCTGTAAAAAACAAGGTGCGTGAGTCTGTTAAAAAACTTGCATTTAACCTTATTGAGCTTTACGCAAAGCGTGAAAAAATGCACGGATTTGCATACTCGGAGGATACTGACCTTCAACTTGAGTTTGAAAATGCGTTTCCTTACACAGAAACTGAGGATCAGCTCATCAGCATTGAGGAAATAAAAAAAGATATGCAATCTACAAAGGTTATGGATAGGCTTGTGTGCGGAGATGTTGGTTTTGGAAAAACTGAAGTTGCACTCAGGGCAATATTTAAGGCTATTAACGACGGCAAGCAAGTTGCATTTATTGCACCAACAACAATCCTTTCCGAGCAACATTACAACACTGCAAGAGCAAGAATGTTTGATTTTGGCGTGCAAATAGAGGTGCTTAACAGGTTTAAAACTAAAGCTCAAACAGAAAAGATATTAAACGATGTTGAGCTTGGAAAAGTTGACCTTTTGTGTGGAACACACAGAATTCTTAGTGACGATGTAAACTTTAGCAATTTGGGACTTATTGTGTTAGATGAAGAACAAAAATTTGGCGTTGAGCATAAAGAAAAGTTAAAAAATAAGTACCCAGAAGTCGATGTTTTGACGCTTTCAGCAACACCAATTCCAAGAACGCTAAATATGTCGCTCACAGGAATTCGAGATATTTCAATAATCTCGACACCGCCTAGCGAAAGGTTACCTATTCAAACCTATGTTACTGAGTATTCAGAAACGCTTGTTAAGGACGCAATAAATAGAGAACTTGCCCGTGATGGTCAGGTTTTTATACTCTTTAACAGCGTTGAAAAGATTTATACCTATGCCGAAAGAATACGTAGGCTTATGCCAGACAGGAATATTTTGGTTGCTCACGGACAAATGGGTGCAAGAGAAATGGAACAAGTTATTTATGATTTCTATCATAAAAAAGGTGACATTTTGATTTGCACAACAATTGTTGAAAACGGCATTGATATTGAAAATGCAAACACACTTATTGTTTACGATGCCGATAAACTTGGGCTTTCACAGCTTTACCAAATCAGGGGAAGAGTGGGTAGAGGCTCAAAACTCGCGTATGCATACTTTACTTATGAAGCAAATAAAGTGCTTTCCACCGAGGCTTATAAAAGGCTCGACGCAATGAGTGAATTTTGTGAATTTGGTAGCGGATTTAAACTTGCTATGCGTGACCTCGAAATTCGTGGTGGCGGAAATATTTTGGGTGCAGAGCAGAGTGGACACTTGCAAAAAGTTGGCTATGATATGTATGCAAAACTTTTAAGCGATGCAATAAAAGAGCTTAAGGGTGAAAAGATAGAAGAAATCAAAGATGTTCTTGTAAAAATTGCTATCGATGCATTTGTTCCAGACACTTATGTTTCGACAAGCGAAGAGAGAATGGTTGTTTACAAAAGGGTGTCTGCTGTTGATAGCGTTGAAGCGGTTGAAAAGTTAAAACTTGAGCTCTCAAACTCTTACGGCAAGCCACCAAGAGAGGTTCTTAACCTTATTAAAGTTGCACTTGTTAGGCAACTTGCTAAAAAACTTGGTGCTGTTGAGGTCTCTTCGCTTGGTGCTGAGGTTTATTTGATTTTTGATGACAAATCAAAGATTGTTGATAGCAACATTTTGAGTGAGGCAATCTATAAATTTAGAATGAAATGCTCGATAGATTTATCAAATAGGCCAATGGTTAAGTTTAAAGGTGAAAAACTGTGTAGTGAAAATTTTGAAGAACTTTTGAAGTTTTTGTTGCTTGCAACCAATTTGCAAGGTCAAGAAGCGACAAAAAATTAAAAATTTTGGGATTTGTGTGAATGTTTATTACCAAAAAGGGTTGATTTTTTTCGCTTTTATGGCTATAATCACTTTGAGATGATATTTGCTTGCAGGAGGATTCTATTTTGAAAAAGAAAATTATGTCGCTAGTTATGGGGATATGTATGGTTTTTGTTGGGTTATTCTCATTTTCTGGTTGTGCAGTTGTTAGAAATAACAATACTATTGAAAACAAAAAAACAGTGATAAAAATTGGCGATAACACCATCACAAAAGCTGATTTGGTTAGCACTTTTTACACTTATTATCAAAATAATAACAGCTACTTTGCTTATTATGATGACCAAGTAATTGAAGATTCATTTTATAGCTATGCTATAATCAAGGAGATTATCAAACAAAAATCTTATGATTACCTTTACGATGCAGAAACAAACCCTGATGGTATTTTGTATTACACTGAGGAAGATGAAGAAGAAGTTCTAAAGAACACATTTAACTACATATTGAGTCAAATTACAACAAACGAAAAGGCAATCTATGACCTTGCTGGTTATGAAGAGGCTGACTATCCAATTTGGCTAAGAACTGAAGAGGAAGAAACAGAAGATACTCTTTTTGAAGAGTACAAAACTGCTAAGCCTGAAATTGAAAAGAAATTAAAAGAAGAGGCCGTTTCAAAGACATCTGAAGAAGATGTGAAAAAGAAACTTTCTGACCTTGAAACATTTATTTTTGAGTATGTCGTTTCAACTGATGAAGATGGCAACGAAGAAAGAAAGAGAATTGATGAAACAGACTACATTGTTGGTGCGAGAAACCAAGCAAGAGCTGAATATATCGAAGGTTTAGTTTCTAACGCAAAAGCTGCAGGAACTGATACAGATGTTAAAGTTGTGCTTGAAAATGAACTTGTTAGAGTTTACAACGCTTACTACGACACTATGGTTCAAACACTTTTCCAACAATACTACTTGCAAGAATATTTGACTGATACCGTTAACGGGGACAAAACTTCTCTTAGCGATAAGGCAATTGCAAAAGCATATCTTGAAAAGTATTATTCTGACGTTCAAGTGTATCAAGTAGAGAATAATTACATTTCTACAATCACTTCAACTGACGGAACATCACTTATTTTCTACAACTACAACGGAAGAAATTATTTCTTCACAGTTCAACATATTTTGGTTCAATACGATGACTATATGAGTAATGAAATTACAAAAATCCCTGGCTACAGCAGTAGTTCAGACTATGACTCAGTAGTTTCAGCACCATATAAAGCAGAAAGAGAAACTAAAACAGAAAGTTATGCAATGCTAACAAGCATTAACAAAGACGTAAAAGAACAATTTGGTAACAGCTTAGAAGTTAAAGGTAGTTATTATTACTACGACGAGGCTTATGAGGGCGACAGCGATAACAATTATGGATATATTAAACTTTATCCAGTTGAAGTTGATGGCGTTATGACTTACAGAAAAGATGCTGAGGACGCAACAACAGCAGTTGATGAAGAAGATGTTTTATATATGGCAACAGCAAAAGAAGTTGTTCAATGCTACAATGCAAACGTAAGCAAGTGGAACATTATTTTGAATGATTATCTTGATACTGACACTGAAGGAAAAGAAGTTTTAAGAGAAGAATACAACCAAGTTGAGTATATTTTTGACACAATTGACAATATGAATAATTATGGTTCAAGCAAAGATGAAATCTTGAATAAGATTGCTTCACTTTTATTTGTTGAACTTCAATGGGTATATTCAAGCGATTCTCTTGGAAATGAACTTTCAAACAAAATGGGTTATGTTGTATCAAACTATCCAGATGAAAATGGTTCTTGGGTTGCAGATTTTGCAATCGGTGCAAGAAAGTTGATGGAAAGAATCGAAAACAGCAATGGAACTATCGATAACTCTTTGGTTGACGAAGAAAATATGGTTATTTCTGACTATGGTTATCACATTATCAAGATT